>JAQULA010000092.1 GCA_028718845.1 Candidatus Omnitrophota bacterium | reverse complement strand
TTTTTGTCACATAGGTGCGTCCGTAACTAATGCTTCGGCCGGCCGGGACTTTTTTCAGAAAAGTAATCCGGGTTCTCAAACTTAACACCGGTTTCAAACTCACTTTGTTTTTCAGGCGAGGATGCGGGTACATACCGTAGAGCATCAACCCGGGACGAACCATGGTGCACGCTGAACGCGGACCGCAGCACAACGCACTGCTGTTGGCGGCATGGGCCAAGGAAATCGAAATATTGTGCGCCTGCGTATGAGTAAGCAGCGATTCAAACGCCGCAAATTGACGCGCGGTGAAAACGCGATCGGTATCCGCGCTGGGACAATGGGTATAAATACCTTCGATTGTCAGCGAACGCAGCCGGCTGATCCGGCGGATAACCGTTAACGCTTCTTCATGCCAGATCCCCAGCCGGCCCATACCGGTATCCACTTTGATATGCACTTTCAACGCGGTACCGCGGCAAACGCATCGCTGCATTTTTAGGGCGGTACGGTAATCCGCAACCGTCAGGGTTACTTTACCCGCAACCGCCTGCCGGATTTCTTCCGGAGAAAAAACCGCGCCGAGCACCAGAATCGGAGCGCGGATGCCGGACCGACGCAGCTGAAGCGCCTCATCGACACTGGCAACGCCGAGATAATCGACGCCGCAGCGCTCCAGGGTCCGGCTTACTTCAATCATACCGTGGCCATAAGCATTGGCTTTTACCGCGGCAAGCATCTTCACGTTTTTACCGGCCAGGCGTTTAAGCCGGAGGTAATTAAACCGCAGATTCGCCAGATTGATCTCCGCCCAGGTCGGGCGATAGGTAGTATTCATCATAACTGTCCTATTCTAAATATTCGCTGCAAGTCCCGGGCTGCAGGCTCACCCTAAAAACCGAGGGAAGATCACTCTTCCGCCAAACTGCGGCGGAATCGTTAGGAAGAGAGAAGACGGAAGCATCGGTATTTAAAATTATTTTGTTTTTGCTTCCCTCTTCCGTCCTCCTTCCTCTCTCTTTTTTCTCTACTTCTTCTTTCTAACGACCGTGCAGGTATTTTTATAAAGGTACAGCGGTTCGATTTTTTCCGCGCTGATGAATGTTTTTTTCTTCCACCGGCCGTAAACCAGTTTCGCCAGCGAATGCGGATCCGGAGACCAGCAGCGTTCCGGAGCGAATTCAACCCGGCCGCCGCTCCCCGTCCGCAATTGTTCCCGATACAGCCGGATCGCGTCACCGGTGAAGATAACGTCTCCGGAGATTTTTTTCAGCAAAACATCAACCGGTCCCAAAAAATAGGTTCCCTTCCGCCGAATATCATTGCCGGCTGAATAAAACAACGCACTGTACACCTGCTGCCGCTTCGCGTCGATAACCGGGCATATCAACCGAGCCTGCTCCTGCACCCGCAGGGCCAAAGCATCCAGGCTGGAAAAACCGATCAACGGTTTCCCCGATGCCAGGCATAAACCTTTCAGCGTTGCCACCCCGATACGTAAACCGGTAAATGATCCCGGACCGATATTCACGCCGCAGCAATCGATATCCGCAAGCGCATAACCGCTCTTGCGCAGTACGGCATCAATTGTCGGAATCAATAACCGTCCGTGCTGCCGGTCCTGCGGCCGGTTATAGCGGCAGATCACCCATTCATTATCCGCAACCGCTACGCAGAGGTTTTGGCCGGAGGTGTCCACAATCAAACTATGCATGAATGTCTTTCTCCCGATAAAAACCGCTCTTCGGCCGTGCCGTCGCGGCGCGCAAGCGGGCCACTATGGCGGAGGAATGCCTCCCTTGCGCGGAAACCGTAAACCGGCGATGGTCCTTTCCCGAAAAAGCGATCGAAATCGCGACATGATCTTCCGGCAAAAGATGCCGCGCTTTTTTTGCCCATTCGATTACCACCACCGCGGAGTTAAAATATTCTTCCAGCCCCAAAAAAGTAATTTGTCCGGCATTATCCAAGCGATACACATCGGCATGAACCAGCTTTCCCTTTTTTCCGCGATATTCCCGGATCAGGACAAAACTCGGGCTGTTGACCCGGGCCGCGTCAATACCCATACCCGCGGCAATCCCTTTGACCAGGGTGGTCTTGCCGCTTCCCAGGTTCCCGGAAAGAGCGATGACCGAACTCGGCACCGCCAAACATCCGATATGCCGCCCCAGCCGTATCGTTTCTTCAGCGCTCGAGGTCAAGAACTTCAGCATTGTTATCGGCCTCTTTGAAAATGTTGGTAGCCGGTGATCGGCATATTCCGGCGGGTTCCATTTTCCCGTTCCAGCATAATCCCGTTGCTGCCGGATTGAATTTCACCGATGCAGGAAAGCGGCGCGGTCTTTTTGAACGGCCACTCTTTCATAAGCTTTTGAGTATATTTTTTCGGCATGGTGAACAATAATTCAAAATCCTCTCCGTCATAACAGGCCCGGTCCACAGATGCCGCCTGCGCCGATACCGGGATATGTTTTTCCCGGAGCAACGCCGCTTTAGCGCTGGTCTCCAGAATATGCCCCAGGTCGGCGATCAAACCATCCGAGATATCGATCATGGCCCGGACCGGATAGTGCGTCACTAAAAACCGGGCTTCTTTTACCCGCGGCTCGAATTTCAAATGACGCCCGGCCAATGAACCGCCCAATTTACCGGTAACAAAAATATCGTCGCCGTTCCGCGCGCCGCCGCGCAGCACATAATGATTGCGCTCGGTCACCCCGCACAAAAACACGTCGATAACGATCCTATCGCCGCAATTGGTATCCCCTCCGACAACCGCAACGCCGAAACGCCGGGCCGTGGCCAGCAGCCCCTGATAGAGGGTCTTGGCGAAAACAACATTCAGCCCTTTCGGGAACGCCACGCTCACGAGAGCATACCGCGGAATTCCGCCCATTGCGGCAATGTCGCTGATCGAACAGGCAATCGCCTTATGCCCGATCCTGGCCGCCGGCTGTTTCCGGGTAAAATGAACATTTTCGATCAGCATGTCCGCGGTAAACAGCATTACCTGCGTTTTTGAATAAGGGATCACCGCGGCGTCATCACCGATCCCTTTAATCACCGAACGCGTACGGCAGATCTTTTCAATTTCGGCAATAAATGGAAATTCACCCAGCTGACGCATCGTCTTCATGCTGTCATCCTGCTCCGGATATTCTTTGTATACGGCGGCGTGATTATCCCGGTTTCGGTGACGATCCCGGAGATCAGACCCGCCGGAATGATATCAAACGCCGGATTATAAATCTTCACCCCTTCGGCGGCCATCGGCCGCTTGAACCACAAGCTTCGGACCTCAGCCGCATCGCGCTGTTCAACCGGGATCTGCCGGCCGGTTTTAAGCCGCAGGTCAAATGTCGAACGCGGAGCGGTTACATATAAAGGAATGCGGTGAAACCGGGCCAGTACCGCCAGCGTATACGAGCCGATCTTATTCGCGGTATCTCCGTTGGCGGCAATACGGTCGGCGCCGATAATCACCAGGTCGATTTTTTTCTGCTGCATAAGATAGCCGGCCATATTATCGCAAATAAGGGTCACATTAACGCGCTTACGCCGCAGTTCCCAGCAGGTCAAACGCGCCCCTTGCAATAACGGCCGGGTTTCGCAGGCATACACCGTGACATTTTTTTTCAGCTCCTGCGCCCGGTAGATCACGCCTAACGCGGTGCCGTAATCGATGGTCGCCAGCATCCCGGCATTGCAATAGGTCAATATCCGGGCATTCTTTTTCACCGCGGCCTGGGCATGTCCGGCCATGGCCCGGCAGTTCTGCTTGTCTTCGCGGATAATCTCCAGCGCTTCGGCGAGCATAAGCTTCCGGATGAGTCCAACCGGCCGGGCTTGATTTCGGGTCATAACCCGGCGCACCCGTTCCAATGCCCACGCCAGATTTACCGCGGTCGGCCGGGCCGAGCACAGATAAGCGCATATCTCATCGACTTTTTTTTCAAACGCGGAAAAATCACGATATTCTCTCCGTCCGATTCCGAGCACCAGACCTAATCCGGCGGCGGCGCCGATCGCCGGAGCGCCGCGCACCTGCAAGGTACGGATGGCCTCCCGCACTTGCCCTGCCGTGCGGCAGCGCAGAAAACGCAAACAACCCGGCAGCCGGGTCTGATCAATGATCACAACGCTTCCGTTGTCCCATTTTACAGTTTCAAGTTTCATGGCAATATTTTTCATATCGATTATAACGAAACGCCCCGTTCCGGATATTCACGCGGTAAAACCAGCCCCGGCGGTTTACTTGCGGCCGTAAAAACTCACTTTATTGCGGCCGTCGCGTTTCGCCTGGTATAAAGCGACATCCGCCTGGGTAATCAGCTCATCCATTCCCAGCGCTCCGCCGGTGATCAGGGAACTGATGCCGATGCTTAAAGTAACCCGGATATCATATTCCGGCCTGCCGATCTCGGTTTTTTCGATCAACCCGCGCACGCGTTCGGCGACCACATAGGCGCCCTGAAAATTTGTCTCCGGCAGCAGCAGGCTGAATTCATCGCCGCCGTAACGGGAAAGCACATCCACACTGCGGGTATGCCGGCGCAATAACGCGGCCACCCGTTTCAGCACGGCATCTCCGGCCGGGTGGCCGAAAGTATCGTTAACCTGCTTAAAATGATCGACATCGACGATCACACAGCAAAAATCCCGGTTATACCGTTTACCGCGCTCAAATTCATCCACCAGGCGGTGCTGAAAATAGCGGCGGTTATAGGCATGGGTCAGGCTGTCAATCACCGAAAGCTTGACCATCTCGTCAAACACGACCTTCGCCCGCAGCAGATTCTGCAGGCGCAGCAGCAGTTCGCGGGGGTCGCAATCTTTACCCAGGAAATCGGAAGCCCCCAGCTGCAATCCCAATAACTTATTATCGATCGATGCCGCGGAGGAATAAAACAAAAGCGGCACATGGCCGAAACGTTCATCCCCGCGGATCCGTTTGCAAAGCTCGAACCCGTCGACATCCGGCAATAAAAGATCGAGGATAATCAGATCCGGGATTTCTTTCTCCAGTATGGGAAACACACTGGCCCCGTCCGGAGCATAGGAAATATCATAGTTCTCCGCCGCGACCAGCTTCTGTACCCGCTCAAAATCTTCCAGGTTATCTTCCACGATAAGAATCTTATGCTTCATGTTTCTTCCTCCAGCGCAGGAAACGCAAATAAATCGCGTCTACCGGGCACATTTCGCTGCAGCACAGGCAGGCGATACACCGGCGGCTGTCCAGGGAAATCGCTCCTTTGACCTCGCGGATCGCCTGCTGCGGACACAGCTTCATACACATCCGGCACAAAGTACATTTTTTTCTGTCTACCGCCATGACCAAGGGAATACATCGCCCGATAATCCGGGTAACCGCATTCGGCAAACGATACAACATCAAAACTTTCGGCACCTGAAAACCGCGCGCTTTAACCGACTCCGGCGATTCTCCGGCAATCGTAATCGAGGCGGCATCCGCCCGCCCCAAGCCCAACCGATGCGCCTGGCGCGTGCTGCCGACACTCATCGGGTCGATGCCGATAATCTTCGAAAACACGGCGTCAAGCGCGACCGCGTCGGAACCGGCCGCCACCACCCCCAGTTGATAGGGGTTTCCGCCGGAAGGGCCGTCTCCATCCATAGCCAGGATCCCGTCGACAATACTCAACTGCGGTTTGACCAATCCATAAATTTTGGCGATTACCCCGGAAAACACGCCGGCATTCGGAGCCTGCTTATGGCAATGCACTTTGTACAAACCGGGCACCAGCCCGAACACATTTTTGACCGCATTCGTAATCGTGGTCAAATTATGGGTTTTGAATTTCGGCAGAGAGATAATAACATCGACCTCATCCTTTATCGCGGCAAACGGGATGCCGTCGATGGTTTTCACCCGGTCGAATCTTACCGTGGCAACATTTTCCTCGCGGGCAATCCGGTTGATCCCGCAGCGCTCGTAAACGGTTTCCGCTTTAACCAGCCCGCCCGGACTGTCGCCGATCAGGATCCGGTCCGTGCGTGTTTTCACCACCCGGATCACCGCCCGGATAAATTCCGGATGAGTGGTCACCGCATCCTGCGGATCGGCCGGCTTCAGCAAATTCGGTTTCAGCAAAACTTTCTGTCCCGGCTGGACAAACGCCTCGATGCCGCCGATCAAACGCAGCGCCTGCTCCACCGCGGCAAAAACGCGGTCTTGTTCATATTCGGCGCAGCGGACAATACTTATTTGTGACATAACGACCTTTCGATACCAAAAAAAGCGCAGGCGTTGCGTGTCGTCGCTTCGGCGATTTCTCCCAATGTTTGGTCTTTGAGCGCCGCAATTTCCTCGGCTACGGCGAGAACAAACGCCGGTTCATTGCGTCTGCCGCGCTGGGCCTGCGGCGCCAGATACGGCGCATCGGTCTCGATCAATATCCTCTCCAGTGGGATTTCATGAATAAGCGCCCGCAGGTTTTCCGCCTTGGGATAGGTGATGTTCCCCGTAAACGAAACCGACATCCCGGCATCCAAACAATCGCTTAAAAAATTTTCATCCCCGGAAAAACAATGCATCACCGCTTTCATTCCCGGCAGAAGCTTCGCGCGAATGATCTTCAGCATATCATCGCTCGCCTCGCGGCAATGGAACACAACCGGCAATCCCTGGATCCGCGCGATATCGATACAGGCACAGCAAACTTCCGCCTGACGCTTCTTCGCCGCTTCGGTAATCTTCCGCTGCGGATCGCCGTGGTCATAATAATCCAGCCCGATCTCGCCGATCGCCACTACCCGATTACTGCCGGAAAGCCGCTCAACGCGCAAAATATCATCCGACGTCGTTTGTCCCGCGGCATGCGGATGGATGCCCACTCCGGCAAATATATACGGATAACGCTGCGCCAGCGCGACCGACCGCTCCGAACCGGGGACATCGGCCCCGATACAGATCATCGCTCCGACACCGGCCTGCAGTGCGCGTTCGATCACCGCGTCGCGGTCGTCGTTGAACTGATCAAAATCCAGATGGCAATGCGTATCAATCAG
>JAQULA010000091.1 GCA_028718845.1 Candidatus Omnitrophota bacterium | reverse complement strand
CTGTTGACAAAAGGCACACAATATGGTACATTTTGACTAGGATACACTATGAAATTGTTTGAATGGGACAACGACAAAAATAAAAGCCTGAAATCGACCCGGGGTATTTCTTTTGAAGAAGTAGTGTTTTATATATTTAATGATTTTGTTCTTGACGTTGTCCCTCACCCTAATCAGGACAAATACCCCGGGCAGAAAATGTTCATTATCAATATTGATAATTACGCCTATTTGGTTCCCTTTATCGAAACCGACAAATCGGTATTTTTAAAAACTATCATTCCCAGCCGGAAGGCAACAAAAAAGTATATCGGAGAGGTGAAAAAATGAACCTGAACAAAGAAGAAAAAGAAATCCTGGATGCTTACGAAAAGGGTGATTTTTCCTCGATACCAAACGCAAAAAAAGAAATCGCGAAGTATCGTGAATATGCCAAATCCACCCTGCAAAAAAACAAACGCATCAATATCCGCATTTCGGAAAGGGATCTTATCCATCTGCAAAAAGAGGCGGTAGCGGAAGGCTTGCCCTATCAGACTTTCATTTCCAGCATCCTGCACAAATTCATCTCGGGTCAGCTTACCAAGAAGTAGGTCGCCAAAGCATCAAAGAGACTTTGCCCAGTCACATAATAGCGTTTAACGGAAAGCGGTTAGCGATTAGAGACCCGAAGCCCGAGGGACGTCTGCCCGCCGTGCGGTTTGGCGGGACCGCTCTCTTCGCTCGCTGGGACGAGGGACGAAAAAAAATAGTCACAAGACACAAGTCACATGACACAAGATGAGCAAAACGCGGGGCTATACCTGCCCCTGCACCCCAGTGTTCATTTCTTTTATGCGGATAAAAGAAACGAACCAAAGCCCCGCACATAAGCAGTGCAAAAATAAAAGTATTTTGCACTATTTTGACGGAATAAATTCGCGCCGTAATTTATGTTCACTACGTTCCATAAAATACGCGCTCATTTAAAAATACTTCCAGAAAATTTCAACGGGGCCACGATACCGATTGGTCTCTTCGTATTCCCCCTTTGGAATTTTCTGCTGAGGGGCTTTGATGGAGGTGATGTGTACGTAGGCCAGGATGGCCGCAGCGCTGCCAAGGCAAGGATGTCTTGTCAGCGTGAAGCCCCGAAGCTTCGGGGCTGAATGCATCACCGGAATCATCTTACCTGCTGCACCCCACAAATAAGCCCATCGCAAAAAAATTCCAGGGGGTGGTTTTTCTTTGCTTCGTTTCTTTTGTCCACACAAAAGAAATGAAGGCTGGGGTGCAGGGGCAGGCATCGCCCCGCGATTTTCTCTCTACTTAGGAGCTAATCTATCTGTGTTCATAATTAATAAGATATTCAGCAGCCTGCCTCCCGGCCGCCTCGCTGTCTTTAGAAACCGCGTCGACCAGATCATAAATCTTATAGGCATTACCGCAGACGAATAGACCGGGAATTGAGGTGGAGTTCAGTTGTCCGGACTTCGGGGTATTGGTCCGGGCATCGAGCTCCACCCCGGCCATCTCGATCAACTCATTCTCCGGGATCAGGCCTACGGAAATCAGTACCGTATCGCATTCAATATCAAACTGCGATCCGGCAACGGCGTTGAATTCAGCATCGACCTTGGCCACGCTCACCTTTTCCACCCGCTTATTCCCATAAATCCGGACGATTTTATGATTACAATAAAACGGGATCTCGAAATCTTCGATGCATTGCACCTGATTGCGCACCAGGCCGCGGCTTTGCGGCTGAATCTCGATTACGGCCTTAACCTCGGCGCCTTCGAGTACAAAACGGCGGGCCATGATCAACCCGATATCCCCGGAACCGACAATCACCACCCGTTTCCCCGGAAGCAGGCCTTCGATATTGATCAGCTTTTGGGCCAGGCCCGCGGAAAATATCCCGGCCGGCCGGGTCCCGGCAATATGCACCATCTCCCGGGTTTTTTCCCGGCATCCGGTGGCCATAATCAGGGCCCGCGCTTTAATCTGCTCCAAACAGCCGGGCCTCAGCAAGGTAATCACTTTTTCATCGGTCAGGCTCACGACAAAAGAACACAGGCTTACCTCGATCTGCGGAACGGCCTGGATCTTTTTGATAAACCGCTCGGCATATTCCGGGCCGGTCAATATTTCCTTAAAATAATTAAGGCCGAATCCGGTATGAATACATTGATTGAGGATACCGCCCAGATACTGGTCGCGTTCGATCAGCAGGATATCCTGAACCCCCTGCTCATGCGCGCTAAGCGCCGCGGCCATGCCTGCCGGGCCGCCGCCGACAATAACCAAATCCCGTTCACGCATTCGCCCGGTCCTCCCGCACTACTTGCGACCCTTTTCCTTTTTTGGTTATTTCCGTTAGCGGCACGCCCTTTTCCTGCGCGAGAATTTTCATCAACCGCGTGGTACAAAAACTGCCGTGGCAGCGGCCGGCCTGAGCGCGGGTACGAAATTTTATCCCGTCCAGCGTCGTTGCCCCGCGCTTGATCGCGTCGCGCACCTCTTTGGCGGAAACCATCTCGCAGCGGCAGACAATATCGCCGTAACCACGGTCTTTTTTTATCAAGGCCCTGGTTTTTGCAAACGGTATCGCGAATAAATGTACGGTCTTTTGCCGATAACGATGAAATAACCATTTCTTTTTCAATCTCAAGCCATGCTCGGCCAATAAACGTTCTACGAATACCGCGATCGCCGGAGCCGCGGTCAATCCCGGGGACTGGATCCCGGCAACCGTGATAAACCCCGGCACTTTGGCCTCATGGCGAATGATAAAATCGTGCCCGGCCACGGGCCGTAATCCGGCAAAATAAGCGATGACATCGTTCGCGTTGATTGACGGCAGCATGCCCCGCACCCCGGCTAATACTTTTTCAAACCCGGCGCCGGTTGTCGATAAATCTTCCTTATCCGAAACATCTTCAGCCGTCGGCCCGATCATCGGATTGCCGTCGGCGGTTTTGATCACCAGAATCCCTTTGGAGATTTTTGTCGGCAAAGGAAACAGTAAATGCCGGGTAAGGTGCTCCTTCTTTTTATCCAGGATGAATTCCTCGCCCTTGCGCGGGGTTATGCGCACATCATTAATCCCGACCATGGCGCAGACATCATCGGCGTATAAGCCGGCGGCATTGATAACATACCGGGATTTGAATGCGGCGCGTGTTGTCGTGATTTCAAAACACGAAGCAGACGCTGATTGCGCGGGCATCGCGGCAATGGCAATCACCTTGTGCTGAGTATAAAATTCCGCTCCGTTCTTCACCGCATTTTCCGCCAGGTCATAGACTAAACGATATGGGCTGACAATCCCGGCAGTCGGCGCGTATAATGCCGCGACCGCCTCGGGCGAAAGATTCGGTTCATGTTGCCGCAGCCATTCCCGCCGAACAATTTTTAATCCCGGAACCCCCAGCTTCTCGGCTTCTTCCTTGATCTGTTGTAACTCAGCAATATCTTCTTCCCGAAAAACAACGATCAATTCGCCGACTTCCTTAAAATCAACCCCCAATTCCCGCGCGATCACGCGCATCAAGCGGTTTCCCTGCACACACAAACGGCCTTTTAACGAATCCACGGGATTCTGCGTGCCGGGATGAATAATTCCGCTGTTGGATTTGGAAACCCCGAAAGCCAGGTCTTCTTCCTTTTCCAAAACCGCGATATCCAGCTTATAACGCGACAATTGCCGGGCAATCGCCGTGCCCGTCACTCCCGCGCCGATGATAATCACGTCATGTATTTTCATTGTGTTTAGTTAGGTTATAAAAGGTTATTAATGGTTATCAATAGTTACTATACCCGAAGTCCGATGGACGATCGTTCTCCCGCCAAAACACAGCGGGATCACTAGGACGATGGACGCACGCTCCCGCCATAAAGCTTGGCGGGCAGGCTCTTCGTTCGCTAAAAATAAAACCTTTTATTGCTTTTTCGTCCTTCGTCCTAACGACTTCGCCGTATTTTGGCGAGGAGTGGTCGTCCCTCAATTTTTCTCCTATCGCGATAGCGTCCTCTCCACCGCCTTTGCCCATCCCTGATACAGTGCCTCTCGCTTACTTTTCGACAGTCCCGGCTTGAACACCCGGTCCTGTTTCCAGCACTTGCGGATCTGGGCCGCGTTTTTCCAGAACCCGACCGCCAAACCGGCCAAATACGCCGCGCCCAGCGAAGTAATCTCGATTATCTTCGGCCTGATCACATCAATGCCCAGGATATCGGCCTGAAACCGGCAGAGAAAATTATTCGCCACCGCTCCGCCGTCGACTTTCAAACTCCGGATTTTTAATTTTGAATCTTTTTCCATCGCCCGCACCACATCATTGGTCTGATAACCCATCGCCTCTAATGCGGCGCGCACGATATGATTCTTGTCCGTACCGCGGGTGATCCCGAATATGCTTCCGCGGGCATTCTGGTCCCAATACGGCGCGCCTAATCCTACTAATGCCGGGACAAAATAAACTCCGGCATTATCATTAACCGCCATGGCCATGCGCTCCGATTCCGGCGCCGATGCCAGCAGGCCCAGTCCGTCGCGCAGCCACTGAATCGCCGCCCCGGCAATAAATACCGCGCCTTCCAGTACATAACAAGGTTGTCCCCGGCTATCGCAGCCTAAAGTGGTGATCAGCCCATACTTCGACGCTACCCGTTTCCGGCCGGTATTCAACAGCAAAAAGCAACCGGTCCCGTAAGTATTTTTCATTGTCCCGGGTTCAAAACAACCTTGGCCGAATAACGCGGCCTGCTGATCCCCGGCAATACCGCAAACCGGAATTCCCTCCGATAGCCTGCCATGTTTGACCGTTACTCCGAAATATCCGGAAGAGGGCTTTACCTGCGGAAGCATGGACCGCGGGACCCCGAACTTCTTCAGGATACGGTTGTCCCAGTCCAGGGTCTTGATATTGAACATCATCGTGCGCGAGGCATTGGTATAATCCGTGGCATGGACTCTACCCCCGGTCAATTTCCACAACACCCAGCTGTCGGTAGTCCCGAACAATAACCGTTCCTGTTGTGCCTTCGCCAAAGCCCCGGGGACATGCTTCAATATCCATTCCAGTTTCGTCGCCGAAAAATAGGCATCGATCGGCAGTCCGGTCGCGTCGCGGAAAAATTCTTTCTCGCCCTTTTCCCGTTTCAGCGCGTCGCAGCGCTGCGCGGTGCGGCGGCATTGCCAGACAATGGCGTTATACACCGGCTTGCCGGTTACGTGGTCCCACACCACGGTAGTTTCCCGTTGATTGGTGATCCCGATCGCGGCGATTTTCGCCCGGGGCGCCTGCTTCAAAACCTTCTGTATCGATGACAGCACGCTCTGCCATATCTCTTCCGGGTCATGTTCAACCCACCCCGGCCTGGGAAAATACTGGGGGAATTCTTTATACGCCCCGGCTATTTTCCTCCCCCCGCGGTCATAGATGATCGCCCGGCTCCCGGTCGTACCCTGGTCAATGGCTAAAATATAGTCCATAATGCTCCTCCGCGGTTATCCGTAATGCGTCGTGAGTATTGCGTATTGATTTGTGCGTACTGATAATTTTTACTATTCGCTCGCTATTCGCTCTTTGCGCAATGTTTTTCGATCCAGCCGGCGATGTCCGCGAACACCTTTTCCCGCTCCAGATCGATCGACAGGGCGTGATACATTTGCGGATATTCGATGATTTTTTTATCGACAACTTTCAACCCATCGAAAACCGCACGGATTGCCCCCGTTTTCACCAAAACGTCATTGCCGCCGAATAAAAACAAGGCCGGGACAGCCAGCTTGGTTTTTACCCGGTTTGCGTAAAATTGCGCGGTCAGAATATTCACTAAAAACCGCGCGCTGGCCAGGCGATGCTCGCGATTATCCTGATCCATGATCCGCTGATACGCGACATCGCGGGTACACATCTGACTGTTAAACGGCACGATAAACTGCTTACGCGGGGCATAGCACAACGCCGAAAATACTTGGACATACTGCGCCGGGGAAAACTTCAATCGGCTGAGAAATGCCGGGGCAATACAAATAAGTCCGTTAAAAAAGCCCGGATGCTTGATTGCCATTGTGAACGCCAGCAGCCCGCCCAGACTTTCGCCCAACAAAAACACCTTTTTGCCGGGAAAATCTCGGGTAATCAAGCCATGCAAGGAACGTATGTCCGCAAAGTAAGTTTCAAAGGAATCGACATCGCCCGGCAACCCCGGGGTTTGGCCGAAACCGCGCAGTTCCAGGGCATACCCGGCAATTCCGTTCTGCTGTAAATACCGCGCCAGAAATTCCCAGCGGCTGCAATGCCCGCCCAATCCATGGACAAGCAGCACAATCGCCCGGGGAGCGGCACCCCGCCAGCAACGGTACATTATTCCGCTTTTTTCGTCGGTCAGCATGGGTATTATTGTACCTCAAGAAAACTCCGCCGGCGAGATAAAAATTCCGCTCCGGAACCGCCTTGCCGCTCCGGCTCCCCCCGCGGTCAAAAAATTATGTAAATTATATTGAAAATCCGCCCGCTTAACGGTATCATATAAACAAAGTTGTTAAAGCTGGAAAATACCCGGCAACAATAATCATTCAAAAAAACTTCATGATAAAGCTGAGCTTTACACAATTTAAAAAGTATCTTTCCCGGTCGATCCATCCGGCGTTTCCCCTGGTTGTCATGATCCTGCTTTGCTTTGTCATCCTGCAGATAATCATAACCTATTTCCCGGTAACGATGCCTTTTCTCGGTCACAGCTATATTCTACTGATCGCGCTGTCGACTTTTTGGTTCGGGCTGGAAGGGGGCTTTCTCACGGCCACACTTGCCTCGGCCCTGCATTTTGCCAATTTGCGGATTACCCACCGGGAAATACTCGATGCCGCGATTCTCAATTCACTCTACACGATTTTTCTTATTTATTACCTTTGCGGCACTATCCTGGGATACATCTCCGGTAAACAAAACCGGCTTAAAGATGAATTCAAAAAACTTGCCCAGTACGATGAACTCACCGGATGCCTTAATTTCCGCTGGACCATGCGAATCCTTGAACAGGAACTCGCCGCCTGCCAACGATATA
>JAQULA010000090.1 GCA_028718845.1 Candidatus Omnitrophota bacterium | reverse complement strand
CCCGTTAAAAAAGCCCGGATGGCCGGCCGATATTCCGGATTGTCTTCATAGGTCGCAATCAGGATCTTTTGTCCGCCGCAAGCCGCAGGGACGGACCAGATAAAAAAAGCGATACTTATGATCGTTAAGAAAACAGTGGCCTCACCGATTATCCCGGACACTTGTCTCATCATATACCGCCTCCTCTTCTCATGCCGATTCCAGCAATTTCCGGCCTAAAGCGACCGCCCCAATCAGGCACTGGGGACGATTACGGACCCCTCCTTTCTCTTCCAAATCCGGACAGAACAATTCCTCGCAATACTGCGCTCCCACCGTGGCAAAAAAATTTTTCACAACCCCGGCCGCGTTCTCAAAAAAATCACGGCGCGACGAAGCCGCGGCACAAATAAAACCCCCGCGTTTTGCCCGGCCGGATTTTTCCGGCGAACCGCCGTATACCCGCCAATGACATTGGAACCGGTCGATCACCGCTTTTGTCTGCGCGCTGATACTCCCGAAATAAAGCGGTGAAGCAACCACGATCGCGTGGGCCTCCCGCACTTTAGCATAAATATACTGAAAATCATCTTCGATTAAACAAGTCCCGTCATCGCGCACGGTATCGCAGGCTTGGCAGGGAGACACTTTAAGGAGGTTGATCACAATTTTTTCCGTCCGCGCTCCGGCCGAACGCGCCCCTTCCAAAGCCTGTTCGACAAGAATATCCGAATTGCCGCCTTGCCGGGGACTGCCGACAAGCCCCAGGACAAACCGTGCCTTTTCTCGGCCGGAGGTAAACTCCGGGGAAGACTGTTCGCTCATGATATCAGGTCCTTCGCTGCGCCCGGCTCTCTTTAGAAATTATTTTTATAAGGAACTTGCCATATTTCCCGGGCATATTCGGCAATCGTCCGATCGCTGGAAAAGACCCCCGACTTAGCCACGTTGATTATCGATTTTTTCGTCCAGGCCTCCTGATCGCAATACGCGGCCGACACGTTATCCTGCATCGCGCAGTACGCATCGAAATCGGCGCAGACCATAAACGGGTCGTTTTCCAGTAAATTATTGATTAACGGCTCGAACAAATCCGGATCGAGCGGAGAAAAGAAATGACTCTGAACCAGCTGGCACACTTCTTTGAGCAATGGGGACCGGCCGATGTAATCGCGCGGATGATATCCGCTGTTTTTAAGCGATTGCACCTGCGCTTCCGGCATGCCGAAAATGAAAATATTTTCATCGCCGACGGCTTTTTTGATTTCAATATTCGCCCCGTCAAGCGTCCCGATGGTAAGCGCCCCGTTCATCATAAATTTCATGCACCCGGTGCCGGAGGCCTCGGTTCCCGCCGTCGAAATCTGTTCGGAAAGATCGCTGCCGGGGAAGATTTTTTCCGCCAGCGACACGCAGTAATTTTCCAAAAACACGACTTTCAGCCGGTCCTGGACCCATTTATCGTTATTGATGATATCGGCGATCCGGCTGATAAACTTTATAATAAGCTTGGCCATGAAATATCCCGGAGCGGCTTTGCCGCCGAAGATAAAGGTCCGGGGCTGGATGACCGCATCCGGAGCGTCTTTCATCTTCAAATACTGGGAAATAATGTACAGGCCGAACAGCAACTGGCGTTTATATTCATGGATGCGTTTTACCTGCACGTCGAACAATGATTCCGGATCTACTTTTACATGGGCATTTTTCAGGATATAATCCGCCAGAACGATTTTGTTCGCGGCCTTGACGCGGCGCCATTCGCCCCGAAACGACGCGTCCTCGCAGCGCGGAAGCAATTTTTCCAGTTCATCCAGATGCGTCACCCAGTGGTCTCCGATACTGCCGGTGATCAGGTCGGACAATTTCGGATTGGCCTTGCGCAGCCAGCGCCGCTGGGTAACCCCGTTAGTCTTATTATTGAACTTCTCCGGCCATAAATCATGAAAATCCTTGAATAACTGCGTACGCAGTAATTCCGAATGCAGCGGAGAAACCCCGTTGACCGAATGGCTGCCGACGATGGAAAGGAACGCCATGCGAATATGTTTGGGGCTGCCCTCCTCAACTATCGACATCCTCCCCAGGCGATAAACATCCCAGGGGTAACGGTTGGCCACTTCCCGCAGAAAGCGGTGATTGATCTCATAAATAAGCTCCAGGTGCCGCGGCAGCAGCGATTCGAACAACGGCACCGGCCAGTTTTCCAGGGCTTCCGGCATAATCGTATGGTTGGTATAGGCAAACGTCCGCACGGTTATATCCCAGGCCGCATTCCAATCAAGCTCTTCTTCGTCGATCAAAATCCGCATCAGCTCGACAATGGCCAATGCCGGATGCGTGTCGTTAAGCTGAATAACGTTTTTTTCCGGAAATTGCCGGATATCGGAATTATCGGTTTTAAACCGGCGCAGGATATCGGAAATCGAGGCGGCGGTAAAGAAATACTCCTGTTTCAGCCGCAGCTCTTTCCCCTGGATGATAATATCGTTGGGGTACAACACCTTGGAAATATTTTCGGAAAATACCTGATTATAGACCGCGCGTTCATAGTCGCCGTCGTTAAAATATTCAAAGTCGAATTCTTCGGCACTGCGCGCCGACCATAACCGCAGAGTATTGATCGTATCATTCTTGTACCCGGGAATCGGCATATCGTAGGGAACCGCCAGCACATCCTTGGTATCGCCCCAGCGCACCCGCAGTTTTCCATGGCGGTCGTGAAATACCTGGGTATGCCCGTAAAAACGCACCTTGACCGTATATTCCGGCCGGGCGAATTCCCAGGGGTTGCCCAGTTTCAGCCATTCATCCGGGCATTCGATTTGATAGCCGTCAATGATCCGCTGATGAAAAATACCGTAATCGTAGCGGATCCCGTAACCGTACGCCGGTATCTCCAGGGTCGCCATCGAATCCAGAAAACAGGCGGCCAGCCGGCCCAGCCCGCCGTTGCCCAATCCGGCATCCGCTTCCTGGGCAACGATCGTTTCCGGATCGAACCCCATCTCCTCCAGGGACTGGCGGGTCTCTTCCCGCAATCCCAGATTAATGATATTATTTTCCAGCAGGCGCCCGATAAGGAATTCCATGGATAAATAATACACCCGGCGAAGGTTCTGCTGGTGATAACGCTGCTGGGTCACAATCCAGCGTTCGACCACCCGGTCGCGCACGGCAATGGCCATCGCCATAAAATTATCGTGTTTGGTCGCGGAATACTGGTCTTTGGCCAGCAGATACTGCCGGTTATCCTTGAATGATATCTCAAGCCCTTCTTTGTTCATTGCCCGGCTGATGGTGATCCAGGCGCGTTTCTGATTATTATTATCTACCACGGGTTCCTCCCCCTACCTTATATTGTACTACAAATCGCCCCGGCAAATGCCGCAATCGTGAAAAATCGGCCCCGTTTTGTATGCGCAGCCACAAATAATAAAACGCCGCATCGATTATGCCGCCGGCGGATATGTGGTTATTATTTTTCCCGTGCGCTTACGCTAAGGGATAGCGGAAAGATACCGTTATTTTTTGTGTAACCGCGAGCTGCGTTCAATCACTTCATCGATCTTGATTTTCAGCAATCCCAAGGTTATCGGCTTCACCAGATAATCGTCGCCGTAGAGATACGACGCCTTCAGCTTCGTCTCCGTATCCTGCAACGCCGTAAGCATGATCACCGGAAGACCCACGGTCTTTTTATCCTTTTTCAGTATTTCCAGCACTTCCAGCCCGGTTTTCTTCGGCATGGTAATATCCAGCAGGATCACATCCGGAACAATGCGTTTCGCCAGTTTTATCCCCTCGTCCGGATCATTGGTGTATTCGACCTCGTACTTGCCTTCTTCGTTCAGATTCTGCTTCACCAAAAAACAAAACTGCTCTTCGTCGTCGATCAGCAATATTTTTTTCTTTGCCGCCATTTGAAACCCTCCCTATTATAAATTGATTACACCCGCCGCTGCTTCCGGACTTATTTCCGCAGGTTTTCCCTGATACAAGCCACCAATTGTTCGGTGGTTACCGGTTTGGCCAGAAACGCATTTCCGGCAATCACCGCTCCCCGCTCGCCGACTTCCGACTGAGACACCAAGGCCGTAAGAAACACGATCGGAACTTTATTGAATAACGGGTCGTCGCGAAAATCTTTCAACACCTGCGGTCCGTCGATATCCGGCATGATAATATCCAGAAAAATGATGTCCGGCTTCACCGACCGGGCCGCCGACAGCGCCTGCCGGCCTTTGTTTTCCACGGTTACCGAATAATCCCCGGTTTCTTCCAGATTAAGTTTCACCATTCGCGTAAATTGCTCTTCGTCGTCGACAATCAGTACTTTTTTTCGCTCCATGTCTACGCTCCTCCTTGCTTATATACCGGGAACAATACCCGGACCCGCGTACCGCCCTCATTTCTAAGGGTGACGGCAATTCTGGCTCCGTGCATTTCAAGAATATTCCGGACAATCGCCAGCCCCAGCCCCGTGCCGCCCTGAGTCCGCTTTGTCGTAAAAAAAGGGTCAAAAATACGGTCAAGCATGTCCGCCGGGATCCCGGGGCCGCTGTCTTCGATCTCAACCACCACACAGACATTAATATCCGGCTCGTCATTATCCCGGCGAGGCAGCAGTTCCCGGGCCTTCCCGCCGGACAGGCTAAAGACTTTTACGGACAAATTCCCGCCTTGGGCCATTGCCTCGGTGGCATTCATCAGCAAATTTAAAAAAACCTGTTCGATTTTATTGCGATCGATGGCTATTTCCGGGATCTCTCCGTCAATCTCTTTATTAAGCAGAATATGCTGTTTATCAAACTGGTGCTTCAGCAGCATCAGCGCTTTTTCCAGCACCGGGGCCAAAGACTGCATCGATATATTCAACTGCGATATGCTGGCAAAATCCATAAGCCCCCGGACAATCGTATCGGCGCGTTCCACGGCATTGCGGATATAACCCAAAGTAAGCGTAACATTGGGTTCCTCCCGGGGGATTTTTTTTTCGAGGTATTCAACCCCCTGCAAGATAATCGCCAGAGGGTTTTTGACCTCATGGGCCACCCCGCTGGCAAGCCCGCCGACCACCTGCATTTTCGCCGCCTGGACAAGCTGGGCCTGGGTCTCTTTCAATTTCGTGTGCGCGATTCGCAATTCCTGTTCGGCATGCTTGCGTTCTTCGACCTCTTCACGCAAGGATTCGTTGGCCTGCCTAAGTTCGATCGTGCGTTCTTCCACGCGTACTTCCAGTTCATCCCGCGCGCGGCGCAGGGCTTCTTCCGCATGTTTACGTTCGATGGCATAGCGCACCGAGCGCACCAGCATCCCCGCGTCCAGATGGCCCTTGACGATATAATCCTGCGCCCCGGCACGCACGGCATTTGTCGCCATGGCTTCGTCATCGATCCCGGTCAACACGATAATCGGCAAGTCCGGGGCCAGCAGCTGCACCTTGGCAACCGTTTCCAGCCCCCAGCTATCCGGAAGGGTAAGATCGAGAAAAACCGCGTCCACTTCCTTTTTCCGCAAACATTCCTCTCCCTGCTGAAGAGTGCCGGCAAATTCCACCTCGACCGAAAAATCCGTCGCTTTTCGAAAAATGGCGGCAATAACCTGCGCAACCGCCGCATCGTCTTCGATCAGCAATATTTTTATTTTTTGCTCTCCCATGAGGCCCGCTTTTTAACGCGCTATGAGTGAACTCAGCAGCGCATTCAGTTTGTGCAAATCGCACGGTTTAATCAAATACCCCGACACGCCCTCTTTTGCCGCCTCGGCCATAATATACTCATCCTGCACCGAGGTAAGCATGATGACCTTAATCGATTCATCCAGCCGTTTTATCTGGCGCAGGGTCATAATACCGTCCATTCCCGGCATGCGGAAATCAAGGAATGCGATGTCCGGTTTTTCCAATTTGATTTTCATCAACGCGTCTTCCCCGCTCGCGGCGGTGCGCACATTATACCCTTTTTTCTTCAAAAACAACTCAATGGTCTTACGAACCTCCTCATTATCATCCACTACCAAAATTATTTCTTTCGATAAACGCGATGCCCCGGCCCGCTGTCCGGGCTCATCCGGCACGCGCAGGGCTTCGAAAACCGACCGCATCATTTCCGGAGAAGCAAAATCCTTGGGGACAACCGCCGTTACTTGAGCATCCCGCAAGGAAGCCCGCTCTTCCGGAGGCATTCCCCGCGCATCCAGGATCAAAATTTTCGTATCCATATCGAATCGGCGGATCGCTTTCACCGCGTCCAGAGCCGCTATGTCCGGCAATGCCCCGTCGAGAATGATAACTTCAAAACGCTTATCCGTCAACGCGGCCAGCGCTTCTTTGCCGGTGGGAACGCAGGTAACCGCATGTCCTTTGGAAAAAAGCACTTCATAGAGTTTACTGCGCGCAGTAGTATCGGCATCGACGATCAGGATCGTTTTCCACTCCATCGCTTACCTCGGATCCGGGGGCAGCAGCTGCGTCAGTCTCTGCAGCAACTCATTCAGGTCAACCGGTTTATATAGTATCATGTGTTCATCATACCCTAATTCCGCCAAAACATCAATATCCTGCTGCATGCCGATCGATCCGCTTAAAATAACCACCGGGTTCTTCCGGTTGATTTTTCTCATCTCCTGAATAATTTGGATACCGGATATTTTCGGCATTTTGATATCCAAAACCATCAGATCGATTTCCGCCGGAGAACGTAATATATCCAGCGCGGCATCGCCGTCGGTCGTGCTGATAACCTCATAACCGTTTTTCCGCAAAAATAAATCCAGAATCTTCACGATCTCCGCTTCATCGTCAACGACTAAGATTTTTTTCATCATTGTTCCGCTCCTTTGATTGCGCCCCCGGCGCGATCAAACAGATTTCCCCGATATTCCGGTGAACTTTCAGGGCTTGCTTTGTAAATACGGCAAATAAATGCTTGCCGTTGTTCCTTTGCCTTCTTCGCTTTCAAACACCAGCTCTCCCTGCTGCGATTTAATAATGGAATAGCAGATCGACAGCCCCAGCCCGGTGCCTTTACTTTTGGTGGTAAAAAAAGGGTCGAATATTTTATCCAGAGTCTCTTTTTTCATCCCTATGCCCGAATC
>JAQULA010000089.1 GCA_028718845.1 Candidatus Omnitrophota bacterium | reverse complement strand
CCAATAAGTTAGAAATATTTAAATAACCTATTTACAATTAGTTTTATACATGGTAAACTTGTAAAAGCTTTTATCAGATATTTTATATGATTTAATGAGAAACAATCGGTTCATTTAAAAAGAAAGTGCAATAGTGAAGTTCCCTTTAACGGTCTTTTTTACTATTTTCTTTTTTTGTGCAACGATAACTGTTTTTACCGCCAGTTTATTTGCCGCTCCTCTTATAACCATTGAAAATATAACCAACGTTCCAAATCCCTTTTCTCCAGATGCGGATGGTGCTGACGATGTTGTAATCATTTCGGCAGTTGTCGGAGCTTCCGGATTCAACTCGACAAAACTACTTACCGCAGCGTGTTCTGTCGCTGTCACGGATATCAATGGTAACGCTGTCGCAACAATCAGTCAAAAAATAACCCTTGCGGATAACACCAAGGCGGCCGTTTCTTTTCAATGGGACGGGAAGAATAAGCGGGGAAATGTTGTCGGTAATGGGGATTATCCGTATTCGATAACGGTAACGATTAATAAACAGGCAGTTACCGTTACCGGAGGCACGATTACTTTATTTATACCGCCGGTCCTGAGCGTTTCCGTATCGCCCGGTTCCTGGGATATCGGGCAGGCAGAAGTCAACTCGATTGTGACCATGTCAAAGAGCCAGGGAATAACCGTTACCAACAACGGCAACAGCGTTACGACGTATTCATTAAATTTGATTAATCCGGCAGGATTGGAAGTGTCCCAGATATCGGTCGGAAAGGATACCTATATTTTGAATGCGGCGTTTTCGCGCGATCTAAGAAAAATAAATTGGTCGGAAGATAACCATGCTTTGTCACTTGTTCCGGTACTTTGTTCCGATACGCAGTTTGCCGGAGACCAAACCGGAGTTTCCGTGCAGCCAGGCACGACAAGGACGCTTTGGCTGCAATTCAAGAGCCCTTCTTCGATAACCGACAACAATAAACAGGAGATGGAGGTGGTTATAACCGCGAGTCCGGAATAAAACTTGATAATGTGATTAACTAAAACCCTTAAAAATAGGAGGTGCGTGATGAAGAAAGGGGTATTGTGGCTGGTGTTACTTATGTGTTTTGTTTGTGTTAATAGCGCGGGTGCCGCTCCCAGCGCGCAGATTGCCGTAACCGTAACAATCACCCAGAGTGTATCGGTATCGGTCAGTCCGGTGAGCTATGCTTTTGGCGCAACCGATGCCGGAGCGACATTGGCTACGGCGGTGGATGCGTTTACCGCGACCAATGACGGCAATGGCGCGGAAAATCTGGTTATCGCTGTTGGAAATACCGCTGATTGGACCGCGGCGACAACGGTAGGAACCGATCAATTCGTTATGAATTATTATAACGGTACGGCATGGAGCCTGATTGATCCGTCTACGGGTGCTGCTTTGGCCGGCGGATTGGCTCCGGCGGCTTCAAAGACCTTTGGTTTGCAGCTGCTGGTCCCCAGTGCTACCAGCCAGGGCGGAGTACAGCAGTCAATTAATGTTACGGTAACTGCATCTGCATTGTAATGAAAATATAGGAGGTAGGTTGAGGCCGCGGTGAACCGCGTCCTTGACCTGCTCCGGAATTGTTCAAAAAAAGTAAAGAAATAGCGATGATAAAAAAAGTTGTGTTAGTGCTCATTGCCTGGGGTTTTTTTGTTTCCGGGGTATGTTTTGCCGCCGGATTGGCCTCTAACTGGGGCGAAGTAATAATCGATAATCTTGAGCCCGGCAAAGAATATAGGCTGAATAGCTTTTTAAATACCGCGTTCACTATAACGAATAATTTTGATGAAGCGGTTACTTTGGAAATTAGCCCGTTGATTCCGGTGGGAAAAGAGCTGAAACCCGGATATGCTCCGATCCTGGATGTGTCCTGGGTTGGGATTGCTCCGGAGATTGTTATTCCGGCACATGAACAGCAGATTGTACCGGTAACCATAATTTTACCGACAGGCCCGGAAATGTACGGAAAGAAGTTTCAATTCTGGATCTGGACAAGGACCGCCGGGCAAGCCGTCGGTGTCGGCCTTAAAAGCCGGATTTTATTTTCTACTGTGAAGCGGGATGCTCGTTAATGATGAATAATATATGGCAATAATGCGTAGGATAGCTTTTCTGTCAGTCGTGATTTTGCTGAACAGTTTGGTTGTGCCTGCCCTATGGGCCCAGCCGACTGCCGGAATTTTGCTGACGGTTACGGTTAACAGCGCCGAAGTGCCTCCGGCCGCGCCTGAGGGGCTTACGGCCGTGGTTGGGGATACTGCGGTTGATTTAACCTGGCAGCCTAATCAGGAGTCGGATTTGGCCGGGTACAACGTCTATCGTTCGCAGACAAGCGGCAGCGGTTATGTCAAGGTCAATAGCGAATTGATAACCCCGGAGGAATACCGGGATACCGGGCTTACTAACGGAATCACCTATTATTATGTTGTGACTGCTGTTGATGCCAATACGCATGAAAGCGTATATTCTTCCGAACAGGAAGCCACCCCCGGGTGCTGGATCACCAGCATATCCTGCGTTCCCAATGCGTTTAGTCCTAATGATGACGGAGCCTATGATTCCGTTGTTGTCCGCTATGTTCTGGGGCAGGGGAGCATGGTAAGTGTTACAATCCTGGATGGATCCGGGGGCAGTGTCCGGATTCTTAAAAGCGGATTGGCTGAGCCGGCCGGTACTTATGAAGTTTCCTGGGACGGTAAAGATTCCTCCGGGACGGTACTTGCCGACGGTGAGTATTTCTGCCGTATTGCCGCGCAAAGCAGCAGCGGTCTGCAATCACAGGCAACCGGTACGGTTGCGGTCGATAATCATGGCATTAAGATTATCAATCCTCCGGAAAATACGGCGCTTTTTGTCGGAGACAGCGCTACGATCACAGCGGTTTTCTCTGTCTATACACACGAAGTCAGCAATGTGCAATTTTATTATTGTCCGCTCGGCGGAACTGAATGGGACAATATTCCCGATCCGGTGACGCAGGTGTCTGCCAATACCTGGCAAATGTTCTCGGAAGAAGTCAAGGGTACCCCGGGCGACCAATTCCTTATCCGTGTTTCGGGGCAATATCGGGACCTCAATGGACAAATCCGCACGGAATATTCAGCGCCGGTGCAATACTCATTCTCGACAGCGGCGACTATTGCGAATATCGCCGTTACTCCTAATGCTTTCAGTCCCAACAATGACCAGGCTTACGATACCGCGACTATTTCTTATGAACTTATAAACTCTGCGGCTGCGGTCAGTGTGGATATCTATAACTCTTCGAATGTTCTGGTGAAAAGCTTGGAAAACAAATCCGCTAAGGAACCGGGCGGCTATTCTGCGGAATGGGACGGTACCGATTCCGGCAATAGTATGGTTCCCGATGGGGAGTATAAGGTTAAAATCACCGCCGAAGACGGTGAGGGCAGTGTTTACGAAAAAAACGCGATCGTGGTTATCGATACCCATTTTATGACAATAACCGAGCCTGCGAATGGTGCGGTGTTGAGCATCGGTGAAAATTTCGTTTTTCGGGCGGTGCCTTCGGCGTACACGGCTAACGTGGCTAATGTGTATTTTCAACTGTTGCCGCACGGCAGTCCGGATTGGATAACCATCGATGATAATATCAGTCGAGTGAGTGACGGCAGCTGGATATGTACGGGGACGGTCGAAGACGTGGTTCCGGGAACCGTGTTCGATTTGCGGGTGAAGGCTGATTATTCCGATCTTAACGGGCAGGCAAGAACGGAACAGAGCGCTGTGATCGAGCTTAGCGTGAGCGATGCGTTCAACCTATTTAATGTTGTCGATGCTCCGGATGCGTTCAGCCCCAATGGAGACGGCAATTATGATAGCGTAACCATAGGATACGTTATCAACAAAAACTCGTCCATCGGTATTACGATTTACGATGAAAATAATGTATCGGTACGCGCTTTGCAAAATGCCGCCGTCGAGTTTGCCGGGTCTTACTCGGTTGCCTGGGACGGAAAGAATGATGGCGGTGTGGTTGCGAGTGATGGAGTGTACCGCTATTGTATCAACGCTGACGATGGGATGGGAAATACGGTGCAAAAGCAAGGCACGGTTACCCTGGATAACCACGGGATAGTATTTAGTGAACCGGCCGGCGGCGCTGTTTTAAGCGGTCAGGTTACGTTTAAAGCGATTGTTTCGGCTAATATGCAGGATGCCGGTAATGTTCTGTTTTACGCCAGAGAAAAAGGACAGATGGAATGGGAACTTATCGACGATGATAATCCGCCGGTGGAACAAGCGGACGGAAGTTGGGCCCAGACCGTCGATACGTTGTCCGGCGCGCTGAATACGACTTATGAGTTTGCGGCAAGTGTTGATTTCCGGGATTTCAATGACGAAAACCGCAGGGAGTATTCTCTGCCGATTGAATGTTCGATTCAAAATGAGATAACCCTTACCAATGTTAAAGATCGGCCGGACGCATTCAGCCCTAATGCGGACGGACAATGCGACACTTCTGTTATCGAATATAGATTAAACATCGCCGCGCCGGTAACCATAAAGATTTACGATTCAAATAATGCGCTGGTGCGCACGCTGCAGAACGCTGTTACTGCGCCGATAGGTGATAATGTGGTCATATGGGATGGCAGTGATGATAGTAATGCCGTGTTGCCAGACGATAGTTATCGCTATGAGATCACTGCCGTGGATACGCAAAGTGGAAAATCTGCGGCGGCACAGGGGACGGTGGTTATCGATAATCATTTTATGCGTGTTATCGAACCGAGTGCGGGATCGACAATAACTCATGATGTGCAAATTAAAGTACAACCTTCACCATATATTGCAGATGAACAATCCGTGGGGTTGTTCTATCGTCTGAAAGGGGAAAGTGGCTGGAATGTGATGCCGGGTACTGCGCAAAAACAAGCAGATGGAGCCTGGAAGCTGGTTTGGAATGTCGATGCCTTGGCGATTGGGCAGTACGAGGTAAGGGTGTCGGCTGTCTATAATGATGTGGATGGAAAACAGCGCCAAGAATATTCACCTGTTCTTGAATACACGGTGCCCGACTGTGTCAAGATAACCAATGTTTCCGATGCCCCGGACGCGTTTAGCCCGGATGGGGATGGACAATATGATACGGATTTGATTTCATTTGAGTTGAGCAATGATGCGACAGTGTCGGTTTCTATTGTCAATCAAGATAATGTGCTTGTTCGTGCTTTAAAAAACAGTATTGTTATGGCTCAGGGGGCCAATACTGTAGAGTGGGACGGCCGGGACAATAGCGGTACTATTTGCCCGGATAATACTTACAAATATGTAATTCGCGCTGTAAACAATGGAGGCTATGTTTCAGAGCAAGAACGAGCTGTAACTGTTGATAATCACGTGGTGCTTATTACTGTTCCGGCACCCGCAAGTACTGTTACCGGGCAAGTTACCTTAACTGCGATTGCTTCCTCAACGGTTAAATATCCGAGCCTTTTCAAATTTTTATATCGCCGTATTAACCAAGCAACATGGGAAGGTTTTTTTTACGGTCAATGGAATGATTCCAATCGAAGCTGGACGGCAATTTGGGATACGCCACAGTGTATTAATGGGGAATATGAAATTGCCTGTTCATTTGAATACGAAGACCTTAATCAACAATATCGGGATGAAACTACTGCAATATTGGCAACCTGTACCGTGAATAATGGTATTAATATTCTAAATGTTAGTGATAGCCCGGATTCGTTTAGTCCGAATGCTAATGGCGAGTTCGATACTGCGACAATACAATATGAATTGATTAACTATAGCGGGAATGTAAGTGTTAAGGTGTATAACAATTTGAATGAGCAGGTGAGGATATTAAAAGAAGCAGTAATGGAGAATCCTGGCTCTTATCAGGTTGTATGGGATGGTAAAGATGATACCAGGCAAGTAATGCCTGATGGGGTGTATCATTATGTTATAGACGTCAATGACGGCAATGGTAATGTTATAGAGAAACAAGGTACGATTACGCTGGACAATCACTATGTTGATATTATCTATCCTGGTGGCAGTGATTTGGTTAGCGGTACGGTTACGGTTCGAGCAATACCTTCGGCTTTTTGCCAAAGAGTTACATCGGTAGTGTTTTCTATTAGGCATACAACGTTAGGACAATATTATATGTCTCAGGAGGCCGTGCTACAGGAAGATGGCAGCTGGATTTTTCCATGGGATAGTGCTATGTTTCCCGACGGTGAGTGTCTATTGCAAGCGACAATTAGTTATCGGGATCTAAACGATTTTGGACGTAACGAAAAACTGGAAAAACATTGTCATGTCCTCAATAATAAAATAATTTTTAATGTTTCCGATACGCCTGATCCGTTTAGCCCTAATGCCGATGGGAAATATGATGCAACCAATTTTTATTATACAGTGAGCGATGATATAACCTTAACCATCTCTATTGTTGATGCTCAAAGCAACTTGATCCGTGTGCTCAAAAATAGTGAACGGGTCGGACCGTGTTTGAATCAGATGATAATCTGGGATGGAAAGGATGACGCCGGCAATACAGTTGAAGAGGGCATGTATGCTTGTGTTTTTAAGGCAGAACATTCACCGGAAAATTACGAAATTTATAAGAATCCCGTAGCGGTCGACTCTCATCCCGCGCGTATCGTCGAACCTGTTCCAGATAGTTGTGTTTCCGGTATTGTGACCTTGCGTATATCGCCCTCTGTTTATATTAAACAAGTAAAGAGAGTGAAAATCCGGGTTGATAGTCGTGATGTGGGGTCTGCTATGAATGAAAATGATGGTACTTGGAGCTTTGACTGGGATGCCAGTGTCCTGTCAAATGGGTATCATAATGTATTAGTTAATATTGATTATTTGGATTCCAATAATAGTTATCGAACGGAATGGATTTCTGCCGCTAGTTTTTTTGTCGCCAATAACTTATTAATTTCTCGCAACGCATTTAGCCCAAATGGCGATGGCTACAGTGATACCACGGCGATGTCTTATTTTATGGCTTTTGATGGCAACATTACCGCCGTAGTGAAAAATGGAATAGGGGCAATTGTGCGCAGTTTAAAAGAGAACGAATTCCATAATGCTGGGCAGCAAAGTATCGTATGGGATGGAAAAGATGATAGCGGAAGTATCCTTGCTGACGGTGATTATACGTATGTAATCGATGCAGATTTTGGAGCTGGTAATTATTACCATCAACAGGCTACG
>JAQULA010000088.1 GCA_028718845.1 Candidatus Omnitrophota bacterium | reverse complement strand
TATTCAATACGGCCGGTTCAATGGGAATTAACGCGGAAAACATCCGCCTGGATTTCGGCCGGGCGCAGCAGCGCAAGACAGCGGTGGTTACCCAATTGCGAAAAGGGATCGAGTCGATTTTGAAAAAACGCGGAGTCGATATTGTTATCGGCCGGGGCCGGCTGGGCAGTGAGCGGTCGGTGCTCGTCAATGATCAGACCATCGGATTCGACCACTGTATTCTTGCCGTCGGATCACACCCCATCGATCTGCCGGGGATCGCGGTGAATGAATCGGGGATTGTTTCCAATAAAGGGATCCTGAGTCTGCCGGCTGTTCCGGCCCGGCTTCTGGTCATCGGAGGCGGAGTTATCGGCTGCGAATTCGCGGACATGTTTGAGTGTTGCGGATCCCGGGTAACGATAGTTGAGGCGACCGGGTCGCTTTTACCCGGAGAGGATCCGGATTGCGTGCGGATGCTCGCGGCAGATTTTAAAAAACGGGGTATCGGCGTTATGACCGAAACCCGCGTGGACGCGGTCCATAAACAAGCCGATGGAACATATGAAGCGGTATTAAGCTCCGGAGAAACCGCCCGCGCTGAGGTGATTTTGGTGGCGGTCGGCCGGCGTCCGAATATCGCGGATTGCGGTATTCCGGAAACCGGGATTGTCTGCACCCGGGGGAAAATCGATGTCGATGAACATATGCAGACATCGATCCCGGGAATTTACGCGGTGGGTGATGCCGTAGGAAAAACCTTTCTGGCGCATACCGCCAGCCACGAAGGAATCTCGGTCGTGGAACACCTGGCCGGAAATAAGGCCGCGGTGCGTTATGAGGCCATTCCCCGGTGCGTTTATACGCAGGTGCAGATTGCCGGCGTAGGTCTTAGCGAACATCAGGCCCGGGAAAAAGGGATAGATTTGAAAACCGGTAAATTTCCGTTTACCGCCTCCGGCAAGGCTTTGATCGAGGGCTCGGGGCAAGGATTTATTAAGATTATCACCGAAGCGCAAACCGACGCGATTATCGGGGCCTCGCTGTGCGGCCCGGAGGTTACGGAACTGGTGCATGAACTCTCGGTTGCGATCAGCTCCGGAATGCGCAGTGCCCAGCTGGCAAGCATTGTCCATGCCCATCCGACGCTTTCGGAAGCGGTGATGGAAGCCGCCGAATCCGTACACGGCAAAGCCATCCACATTTTCTAATCCGGCATAGTGCCGGCGCCCAACGTTATTTCTTCCATTGCGGTAAATTCGGGTATATTATCGTTTGAGTTGTGTTGATTTGGGAGCGGTGAAATTATTAAATACCGCGAAAAATCCATCTTGACAAAAAGTATTATAATGTTAGGATTATTGATAAGATATACTAAGTTTTTGCATGGGAAGAAGATGTGAGTAAAAAAATGAGCCCGGCGGAGAAACGGTTCGAGGATGCGGCGGTGCGTTTGGGGCAAAGGAGGATGTCATGATTGATATAATGTTACCGGAAATGGGGGAAGATATCGAGGAAGCGACCATATCGTTTTGGCATGTGGAAGAAGGAGAGCATGTGGAAGAAGGTATGGACCTGGTCGAGGTTACCACGGATAAAAGTTCGTTCAATATTCCGGCACCGGCGGCCGGGGTTATTACCGAGTTGATTGCTACCGAGGGAGAAACCGTGCAGGTCGGCAATGTTCTGGCAAGGATGGAAGAGGAGGGCTAATATGGACGAGATATTGGAATTATTGGAAAAAGACGCCCGGATCAGTGCCGGGGAAATCGCGAAACTGGTTAAAGATGACGAGCGGTCGGTCAAACGCAAGATCAAAAAATATGAAACCGACGGGGTTATCGTCGGATATAAAACCGTTATCAATAAAGAATTGGTCCGCAGTGTCGATCATGAACTTCGCGCGCTGATCGAAGTGAATGTTATGCCGCAGAAAAACCTGGGGTTTGACCATATCGCCGAGAGAATTTACCGGTTTCCCGAAGTGACCAGCTGCTATCTGGTCTCCGGGACCTACGACCTGCTGCTGGTGGTTGAAGGTAAAGATATGCAGACGATTTCGAATTTTATCGCCGAAAAATTGTCCCCGATGGAAAATGTGCGCGGGACGGTTACCCATTTTTTATTGAAAAAATATAAAGAAGACGGCGTGATGCTCAAGCATCGGGAAGAAAATAAACGGATCGCTATCTCGTATTAGTCCGGGAGAACGGCGAAGATTGAAAAATTCAGGAAAGATATTTTCATGATGAAAAAAAATTATGTATCTGCAGTCGTTGAAAAAATGGCGCCTTCGGGTATCCGCGCTTTCTTCGACCTGGTTTTGGGGATGAAGGACGTTATTAGTCTGGGCGTCGGTGAGCCCGACTTCGTTACTCCCTGGAATATCCGCGAAACCGGTATCTTCGCGCTGGAAGAAGGATATACTTCGTATACTTCGAATAAGGGGCTTTATAAATTGCGGTTATACCTGAATCGCTTTTTGCATCAGCGCTACGGGCTGGATTATTCCGCCGAGGATGAGATGCTGGTTACCGTGGGGGTCAGTGAAGGATTGGATCTGGCGGTGCGGGCGATTGTCAATCCCGGGGAACAGATATTGATCCCTCAGCCGAGTTATGTTTCCTACGGCCCGGTGGTTGAGTTAGCCGGAGGAGAACCGGTGTATTTGCCGGCCGATGAACAAGGCGGGTTTAAAATCACCCCGGGGCAGATCGATAAGGCGTGCACGCCGAAGACCAAGGGGATCCTCCTGAACTATCCGGTGAATCCGACCGGCGCGACGTACACGAAAAAAGAATTGGAGGCGATCCAGCGCGTTTGCAAAAAGCATGATCTGGTGGTTATCTGTGACGAGGTTTACGGCGATTTGACCTATGACGGGGAACATGTTCCGTATCCCTCATTGCCGGGCGCCCGTGCGCATACGATCTATCTCAACGGATTTTCCAAAGCGTTCGCGATGACCGGATGGCGGCTCGGTTATGCCTGCGGCCCGAAACCGATCATCGCGGCGATGACCAAAATCCATCAGTATACTATCCTATGCGCCCCGATTGTCAGCCAGATGGCGGCATGTGAAGCCCTGCAGGCCGGTAAGCGGGGAGTGGAGGAGATGAAACGGGAGTACCGCCGTCGTCGCGATTTCATGACCGAAAGCCTCAACGCGATCGGGCTGGGCTGTGCCAAGCCCCAGGGGGCTTTTTATATGTTTCCGTGTATCGCTCAATCCGGGCTGCGTTCGCTGGAATTCGCGAGCCGTCTGTTAAAAGAACATAAAGTAGCCGTTGTTCCGGGCGTCGCTTTCGGGTTGCATTACGATAATTATGTGCGTATGTCGTACGCGACGAACTACGAACAATTAAAGATTGCGGTAAACCACATGGCGTTATTTATGAAAAAATGCCGGTCTTTTTCTTGAGCGGTTTTTTTTCCGGGGGGGGGATTATGCTAAGACGTATTGGTTCGTTTACGGGGTTGTTCGCGGGGTTATTGTGCCTCTGCGCCGCGGTGGGAGGGTATGCCCTGAATGTTGACGAAGAAAATGTTCCGCTGAAACTTTTGGCCGGGACGGAACGGATGATCTATAAAATAGATCAAAAAGTGCCGATTACGGTTTATCTTAAGAATATCGGCGAAAATCCGGTCGAGATCGTAGAGCCGGCGATCGATAAACGGTCGTTTTTTTTCGAAATTACCTTTCCCGACGGGAAGAAAGATAAACTGCTCGATATTTACGGTCTGAGCCTGCAGAAGATTACGCTGCCGCCGAAAAAACGCATTAAATTCACCGCATCGTTTACCCCGGAATTTTCCGGTGAATACCATGTCGAGGTCCGCTATTTCGGGTATAACGATGCGACCTTGACCGCTGCTCCGGTCATCATTCACGTGGTAAAACCGGTGGTCCTGAAATAAACCCGGCCGCAAAGTGTTACTTAGCGTCAAAGTCCTTCGCGAAGTTGTTTTTCCGCGTCAACCTCGTCACGATTGATCATGGTCAGGGCCTGCTGGATTTTTTGCTTGAAGAGCGGGGAGATGAACGGGATATCGCGTAATTGCCGCAAAATCTGGATAATCATTCTTAAATAACGGACGATTTCCCCCTCATCGGCGAGCGTATTTTTTTTGACCTCGGAAAGTGAAGCCCCGGTCGCCCACTTTTCTACCGCCAGCGCGAGATTGAAATAAGGTTTTTTAGACAACGGGCGGATTTTGTGTTTTTTCTCCTGACGGTTAATCGTTTCCATCAGCGGCGCAAGGATATTATGTATCGATAGAATTTCCGACGGTAGCTTGACGTGCAGCTGATTCTTGCGCGGTTCGAATACCAGCGCGGCGATTATTACTAAAAGCCCGATACTGGAAAGATCCTCCAATGCCCGGGAACTGAACAATTCGGTAAGCAGCAGTTCGTAACCGTATACCTGGGAAGCGAATTGCCCTTTATAGGTCAATTCGTTGTTTTCAATATACCCCATTTCTTTCAATAAGGCGATTTTTTCCCGTAACAGGGCCAGGGCGTTTTTACGGGCTTTTTTGCTGGATTGAAAGAAATGGAGGCTTAGCGGATAGACATTGTAGAGCTGCTCATTCCATTTCGCATAAAGGTGGAGCAGGCTGGCATAGGACAGGTTGAACTGGCTGATCACCGGCTCCGGCTGCCCGTAGATGATATGCTTGATGTGATCGAATTCCATGCGCTGGGGGTTGATGCGTGAATAGACAAATCCTTCCGTGTCGATGCCGCGTCTTCCGGCGCGTCCGGCCATCTGATAATAATCACGGCAGCGTAAATTGGCATAATAATGGCCGTAGAATTTTCTCAATTCGTCGAATATCACGGTTTTGGCCGGCATGTTGATCCCCAGCGCGAAGGTTTCCGTGGTGAAAATTAATTTGATCAGCCGGCTGGTGAAAAGCTGCTCAATAACTTCCTTCAGACTGGGTAACAATCCGGCATGGTGATAGGCGATCCCCCGTTCGATCAACGGCCGTATCCGCTGTGCGGAAGGTTCGTCGTGCAGGTCGAACCGATCCAATAGTTCGTTAAAAAGCGCCAGGAGCTCGGTGCGTTCCTGCGGGCTCAGAAAATCCAGATGTTTCGATTCATGGGCCAGTTCTTCGCAGCGTTTTCGGCTGAAAGCGAAATAAATAGCCGGTAACTGTTCCCGGTCCTGAATATAATGCAGCAGCGAAGAAACCTTATTGACCGGCTGGCGGTCATTATGCTGCCGGCGTGCCTGGCGGGCGCGCGGCCGGTGGGAGAGGTACACGTTTTTCCGTAGCCGGGCCGGGTCGGAAAATATGGCGTTATGGGCCTGAAACATCGGATGCAGGGGGACCGGACGGTTTTTTTCAATGATGGTTTCAATGGGGAATTTATGAATATTGCCGATCCAGGATGCGAGCTGTGCGGCATTGGGTATGGTCGCGCTTAAGGCCAGTATCCGAATGTGCGCCGGACAGAAGATGATCGATTCTTCCCAAACCGTGCCGCGTTCAAAGTCGTCAAGGTAATGTACTTCGTCAAAGATCACCCACGATATATGGTCCAGCCGGCGGGGATCTTCCAGCAGGGTATTTCGGAAAATTTCGGTGGTCATGATCAATACCGGAGCCTGCGCATTAAGGCTCACATCACCGGTAAGAATCCCGATATGATCTCCATACCGCCGGGTGAAATCGCGGAATTTTTGATTGGATAGCGCTTTGATCGGAGCGGTGTAAAGCACGCCTTTGTTTTCGGCGATACAGCGTTCGATGATATATTCGGCAATGGCGGTTTTCCCCGATCCGGTGGGCGCGCAGACAATAACCGAGTTTCCTTTTTCAGCGCTGGCAATGGCTTGGGTCTGAAATGGGTCATATTGCATTATAGAAAAAATTATAGAATAAATCGGCGGCAAACACAATGTAAATATTAATTTTAAGACACTTTACAAATAAAACCGGCCATGCTAAAATAAATAACAATATGGCTAAAATCTCTAACTCATTGACAGCTGAGGAAATAGACATACTAAAAGAAGTCGGCAATATTTGCGTCGGCAACTCTACCGGAATTTTGTCGCAGCTTTTGGGGGGGAAAGTCGAGGTTCATCTTCCCGGACTGGAAATGCTTACCGTGGAAGAACTTTCCCTTTACCTGAAAGAAAGAGGGCTAATGGTATACGGGGTAAGCGCCGAAATTACCTCGCAGGTCGAAGGCACGATTTTTTTATTGTTCCCGGAAAAAGATTCGCTTAAAATCATCGAAAAATTTCTTGCCAACCTCGATACCAAAGGAGTCAACACTATCCAATTCGGCATCTCCATAATTAAAGAAGTCGGCGGGATCGCTATTTTTTCCTATGTCAATACTCTGAGTTCATTGCTGAAAAAACTTACCTTGACGTCGGTTCCGAATTTTTTAAGCGGAACGGCCGATGAATTGCTTACCATGATTCTGCGTGAGTACGAGCATTGGGGTAAAGTTTGCGTCATTCACACTTCGTTTAAAGAATTAAGTCTGAATGTGGAGGGGAATTTTTACCTGATCCTGAATAAGCAGTCCGCGGACGAGATCCTGAAAATGATGCGGACGATTTAACCCGGCCGCTGCGGGTGCGCCGTTTTCGGAAAAAGTGCCGCTGCGGCGGGGAAAGCAACGATGGTTTTTATACACACGTTCATTAATGTTTTTGCCGCGATGAGCCAGATCGCGGTGATTGTTTTGTGCGGATTTTTTTTCTTTCGCCGGAAAATCATTTCCGGGGAGACCGTGCGCGGGTTGAATAGTTTGACGGTATATCTGTTTTTGCCCTGCCTGATGTTCAATCACCTGATCAAGAATTTTAATTTTTATTCGCCCTCCGAATGGTGGATGTATTTTTTGGCCGGATTCGTTATTTCCGGCGTCGGATTTGCCCTGGCCAAGGTTTTTCTTTTTTTTGATGCCTCAATACGCGAACGCGATGAATTCGTTTGTTTGCTGTCGTTTCAAAATTGCGGCTATCTTCCGTTAATACTGGTTTCGGTGCTGTTTGCGGCGAATATCCGCGCTGAACTGACCAGTGCGGTATTATTGTTCATGCAGGGATTCAATCTTATCTTCTGGACCTTCGGAGTGCAGTGGCTTATTCCGGTCAAGGACGGCGGGCCCCGTCGTTATGAGCAGAAAAAAATATGGAATCCGCCGTTTATTTCATTGTTGCTGAGTATGGGTATCGTCGGGGTCAATGCCCAGGGGCTGATCCCGGATTCCGCGC
>JAQULA010000087.1 GCA_028718845.1 Candidatus Omnitrophota bacterium | reverse complement strand
GGCGATGTCGTGCTGACCACCCCGGCATTGCGGGCAGTGCGCAAAAATTTTCCGGAGGCGGTTATTCACCTGCTGGTAAATGCGTATACCTATGCGCTGGTGCTGAATAACCGGAATATCGATAAAGCCATAGTATCGGGAAAAGAGCGGATCGCTCGTGATTATGACCTGGCTATCGCGTTCCATCCGGGTTTTCGTCAAAATCGATTGACGTGGAAAAGCGGTGCGAAAAAAAGGATCGGATACCGGGGCTGGGGCGGCGGGTTTTTTCTGACCGATGCCCTGGAGGATGACCGGTCCCGGCGGTTGCGGCATGAAGTCGAGTCAGCCCTGGAGATTGCCGGACTGGCCGGAGCCGTCTCGGAAGACCGGCGATTGGAAGTTTCGGTTACTGCGGAAGGAGAGCAGTTTATTGCCGGTTTTTTGCGTGAAAGGGGAATAACCGCGCAAGACCGGTTGGTGGTTATCCATCCCGGGGCGCGCCAGGAATATATCCGCTGGGGAAAAGATGGTTTCGCCTTGGCGGCCGACGCGCTTATCCGGGAATTTAAGGTGAAAGTCGTTGTGACCGGGACTTTGTCGGAGCAATTGCTGGTTAATGAGGTGATCGGCATGATGCAGGAGAAGGCGTTTCCCGCGGTAGGCCTGGAGTTGACCCGGGTTATTTCTCTGCTTAAGCACAGCAGCTTATTTATCGGCAACAGCACCGGTCCGATGCATATCGCCTGCGCCGCCGGCACGCCGGTAGTCGCGATATTCGGTTCGCAGCATCCTTTAGACAGTTATAAGGTTTGGGGGCCGTGGAGCGACAATAGTGTTGTGGTGAAAAAAGACAGTATCTGTGAACCTTGCCATCCGACGGATTGTTCACACCTGCGGTGTATGCGCGAAATATCCGCTGAAGAAGTTGTTGCCGCGGCGAAAAAACTGCTTGCCGGAGAGTCTGCCGGAAAAAAGGAGCGGGGATGAACGCGTGGGTACGTTATAAAGCAATATCGGCCGCGATTATCGTTATTGCCGCTTTGGTGATATACGGTTGTTCGCTTAATGCGGAGGCGGTGCTCGGTTCTGATACCGCGGTGTATTTAAATCTGGCAACCAGTCTCAGTCACGGCCATGGCTATGTCAATAGCTGGCTGACGAATACTGTGCCGCAGACAAAATTTCCGTTCCTGTTTCCGCTGTTGCTTTCGCCCTGGGTATATTTTTTCGGAATTAATTTTCTCCGGTTAAAAATAATAATGGTTGTGCTGGGAGTGGCGGTGCTGGTATTGTTCTATCGGCTGCTTGAAAAACAAGGTGAAGAACATAGCCCGGCGATACTGTTTCTGGTGAGTTGTTCGGCGTATCTGTTTGTTTTCAGCCACACGATCCTGTCCGAAATCCCTTATCTGTTTTTTTCTCTGTTGGCAATGTTATTCATGATGAGCTATCAACAGGCGGAACCCTGGTCAGACCGGACCGGTCGGTGGGGCGTGATTTTCCTGATCGCGGCATATTTTACCCGGACAATCGGAGTATGCCTGGCGCCGGCGGCTATTATTACGATGCTCTCAACGCAGGGGAAACGGGGCGGCTTTAAAAAAAATATTTTTCTGGTTGCGACGACCGGAGCTGCGGCGGTGGCGTGGACGCTCCGGAATTATCTGGTCGGAGGCCGGGGCTATGCGCACTATTTTTTTGTTGATAAAGCGACGATGCGGCCGGCAGCACTGCCGGAGGTAATCTTGTCATTGCTGAAAAATGGGTATGCCTTGTTTTTTTACGTTATTCCGGGAGCGGTGAGCGGGATCCGGTTCGAAGCCCGTTCGCTGACTGCCGTGTTGATTTCTGCCGGAGTCTTGACCGGGTTTATCGTCAATTTCCGCCGGAAACGAACGATTTTGGAGTGGTATGTCCTGGCCTATATTTCGGTTTTACTATTATGGCCGTGGGTTGCCGTAAGCGGACAGCGTTTTATCGTGCCGCTGTTGCAGTTTTTGCTGTACTATTTTTATTGCGGGGTACGTTATTTTGTCGGCCGGATCGAAAATCGAATCGTTGCGCCGTTTTTGCTGACAGCGGTAACGCTGTGCGTGGCGATAACCAATCTGTCCAGCCCGCTGCGTTTTGTCGAACGCGAATATCAGCAGGAAGAGGTAACCAAAGCAGAGGTGAAAAACTTTACGGCTTTGTCTTCATGGCTGGCAGGCAAGGCCGCGAGTGATGCCCGTCTGCTTTCGTTTGGCGCGGGACGGCAGTTATATCTTTTGAGCGGCCGAAAATCCGTGGACGACGGGGAAGGATATGATGCGAATATGTTTTGGGATAAGCTGCGCCGCACCGGGGTTGATTATGTGGTGGTTGACGCGGTATTCGGGCGGCAAACCCTGGCCGGCGGTTACGCCCCGCTGCTGACATTGCTCAGAGAGCATCCGGAGATTTTTCGCGGCGTATACGCGGCAGATAAAAATTATGTGTTTCAAGTCGATAAAATAAAGCTCGAGCGATTTTGCGGGGATAATTCATGAACAGCCGACTTGATCGTGAACAGGTTAAAAAAATTCTAGTAATCAACCTGGGCGGCATCGGGGATTTCCTGCTGTCGACTCCGGCCCTGCGGGCATTGGCCCGGGGCTATCCATCTGCCCAGGTGTCGGTTTTAATCTCGCCGGGGATCGCCGAACTGGCCGCCGGGCTGCCGTATATAAATACGGTGTATCCGTTTGCCGTACAGTACGGAAAGATCCCGTTAGGAAAGATGTTCGGGAATTTTATGCTGCTTTTACGGCTGCGCCGGCAGGGTTTTGATATGGCGGTCAACATGCGTACGCTGGTTTCGGAAAAAAGCAGCCGTAAGATCAAGTTTCTTCTGCAGTGTATTCATCCCGGGATAAGCGTGGGCCGTGACACCGAAGGCCGGGGCGATTTTTTCGGCATAAAAATCCCCGAAACGGATAAAGGCCGGAAATATGAGATGGATTACGATATCGACACCGTTGCTGCCGTGGGAGCAGTCGGCCATGATCGTAAAATTGATTTGGTTGTTCCGGAACAATGCCGTCGGAAACTTAGCGGGTTGCTTAAAGAACACGGTGTGGGGGAGCGGGATGTGTTGATCGGGATGCATCCCGGGGGCATGGAATCCCGCCGCTGGCCGATTAATAATTTTGCGCAGGTTATTGACGCGTTGCAGAAGAAAATACCCTGCAAAATAGTGATTACCGGCGCAGGCAATGAAACCGTGTTGGCCGAGAGCCTGGTTGATCGAACAGCGCCGGGAGCGGTGATCAATCTGTGCGGGAGGTTAACCTTCGGGGACCTGACCGCATTGATCGAGCGCTGTCATGTTTTTGTCAGTAACGATACCGGGCCGATGCATATTGCCGCTGTCCTGAAAACGCCGCTGGTGGCGATCTTCGGCCCCGGCGATCTGGTGCGGTTCGACCCGCGGAATCTATCGGATAAAGCGGTCGTGGTCTATACGCCGACAGAGTGCGCTCCCTGTAACCGAAGGCATTGCGATCTAATGCGTTGTTTCGAGCGGGTTACTTCGGAAAAGGTTATAAATGCCGTTGAAGGTTTATTGAAAGAGAGAGAAAAGCAATGAGCGGAATTATTCCCGCGGTTATTATATACGCAATACTGGTTGCGGTGCAGATCGATCGTGCGCACACGCCGGACGAGTTATACATGATTGTCGGAGCGCAGGACCTTCTGGCCGGAAAACCGGTATTTTTATTTTCCCCGCCGCTGTATCTGTGGCTGGTAGCATTATCGGTTTTGCTGCTGGGCATGAGCGATATGTCGGTACGCCTGGTGGGAGTTGTATCGGTGATCGCGGCTTTAGGGCTTATCGCTTTGCTTATAAAGGAGTGTTATAAGGATTCCGTTTCCCGCCGGGCCGCTATCGTTTTGGCCGGTTTGTTCTACGTGGTTCATCCCATGGTTGTCCAGGGTTCGATGATTGTCAATATCGACAACACGATTTTAAGTCCGCTGATTTTAGCTTTTATTTATTGTCTGGTACGTTTGCGTACGGATATCCGCTGGTTTTGGCCGAGTGTTGCCGTAACTACGCTTTTTCTCTGGGCCAAGCTGAGCACGTCGTTGGTCTGTATGGTTGTGTTCAGTATCGGGGTATGGTGGGTAGAGCCGGAAATAGTGAAGCTGAAGAATACGCTGAAAGTTTTTCTTGGCGCCATCGGATGTTTTTGCCTGTCCTGGGTGAGCATCGCGTTGATCGGCGGATTTAATGTCGCGGAATTTACCGGTTATGCCGGTTATCGCGTGCGCCTGAATTTATTTGAACCGCTGCGGAATCCCCAAATCCTGCTCACGAATACGGTTTATCTGCTGGTTTGGTTTTCTCCCTTTATTTTTGCGGCATTGCTGGTTGTATTGGAAAAAGAATTACGGTTGTTGCGCAGGGGGCAGGGGGAACCGCGGCACTATCTTTATCTGGGAGCCTTATCCTTGCTGAGTTATTTTTTTATCGCGCCGATTGGTCACGGGTTTCCCAAATACTATGTCCCGCTGGTAGGTATTGCCGCGATTGTTTTGGTTGAGGAAGCAATCGGGATATGGAAAAGAGCGGCGATGCGGGATATTCTGGTTGTAAGCGGTGCGGGCATTATTATCGCTGTTTATTGTTATTATATGGTTCAAGATCCCGTGTATATGGTGCGTTATGTCACGCGAAAAGCATTGGCCATGCCGCACATCGATATCCCGGCTTTGGGTCAACATCTGAGGGGCTGGACATTGCTTTATTGCCTGGCGTTGGCGCCGGGATATTTTTTAATCCGCTTTATGAGTAAAATCAAAAAAGGATTGGTATACACGGCATTGCTGCTAACCGGAGTGTCCGCAAGCGGTGCTTTGTCCTTACAGCAGGCGCAGGCGGATTATCTTACTACCTATTCATATGGAGAACGCGGTACCCGGGAAGTAGTGGCGTTCCTGCGGCAAACCCTGCAACCGCTGGATCGGGCGCTGTGCGCGTCGCATATCAGTTATTACTTGCAGCGGAATGATTTATTCACGCCGAGCACGGTCTGGGAAGATCGCACTTTATTTTTAAAAGCGATTAAAGACGCGAAAGTGCGCTGTGTGGTATATAGTATAACCTCGAACAGTGAAAAAAGTTTTAAGAATGTTTTTTCCGATCCTGCGGTAGCGCAGGTGTTACAGCAAAACTTTGTTTGCCGGACCATCGGTGAGTACAGTGTATGGATGCGTCCGTAACCAGGGGGGCTCTGATGCAGAACGTTAAACTTTCGATTGTGATCCCGGTATACAATGAGATCAATACGATTTTGGAACTGGTTCGCCAGGTTCAGGATGAAAAACATCCGAAAGAGATTATCATCGTTGATGATAATTCTCAGGATGGTACGCGCGAGCTATTGCAGCAGCTCCGGGCGGACAATATTAAAGTTCTTTATAATCCGGTTAACCGGGGCAAGGGTTATTGCCTGCGCCAGGGTTTTCAGCAGGCGACCGGAGATATTGTGATTATTCAGGATGCCGATCTGGAGTATTATCCGGATGAATACGGAATTCTCATCAGTAAGATTGTCGAAGGCAAAGCGGATGTGGTTTACGGCAGCCGTTTTTTGGGGGCGCACCGCGCGTTCCATTTTTATCACTATGTGGGCAATACGGTACTTAACCTGATCGCCAATATTGCCTTAAACACTAATCTCACCGATTTAATGACTTGTTATAAGGCGTTTAGAACTCCCTTGATTAAATCGCTGGTATTGAAAGCCGACCGCTTCGGCATTGAACCGGAAATCACCGCGGAAATTTTTAAAAGCGGATATAAAGTGTATGAAGTGCCGATCTCATATAACGGCCGCTCTTATGACGAGGGCAAAAAAATCAAATGGACGGATTTCTTTGCCTGTTTGTACTGGCTGTTTCGTTCGGTTTTTCGGGGGATCGATGTGGGCAAGGATACTCTACTGAGAATGACCTTGATGAAAAACAATAATAAATGGACATACAGTAAAATACAGCCGTATCTGGGGAAAAAAATTTTAGAATTGGGGTCCGGGATCGGTACGTTTTCCAAATTTCTGGTCGGCCGGGGCAGAGAGGTTACCCTGACGGATATTAATCCGGAGTATGTGAATCATTTGCAGTCGCGGTTTACCAGCAATCCGGCGGTTAAAGTCCTGAATGCCGATGCCCAGAAAATAAATGAGCTTGTCGGTGAGGCGCGCTTTGACACGGCCGTGGCGATTAATATGCTGGAGCATGTGGAGAATGACGGACAACTGATCGGAAATCTTAAGAAAATTTTATTGAAAAACGGAAGGTTGATTATCATTGTTCCGGCGCATAAATGGCTTTACGGAATGTTCGATAAAAATCTTAAACATTACCGCAGGTATGAAAAAGAACCGCTGCAAGATCTCTTGGAACGGGAGGGTTTTGATGTTGAGAAAATTGAATTCATGAACGCGCTTTCGGCGCTGGGGTGGTTTTTCCATTTTAGGGTATTGGGGAAGAAACGGATCCCGGCGAGCAGCGCGGTGATCGGCGACAAACTTATTCCCCTGATTGCGTTTATCGAACGCTATATCCGGTTTCGGTTCGGGCTTTCGTTATTCTGCGTGGCCCGGCTAAAGGAGTAACGGTCATGATGTTGAGTGCGCTTTATCGGTGGCTGCATAAAAAACTTTCCAAGCCTGAGGAACGCGGTGAATATTCCGCCGGCGTTTGGCAGAACACGGTGCGGGAGCAGGTCCTTTCGTTATGCGCGAAAAGCAGCGGCCGTATTCTTGAGGTCGGCTGCGGAGAAGGACTTTTTCTGTCTAAGCTTGCGGCGGAAAAAAAATACGCCGGCATCGCGGGGGTGGATATATGGTATGATATTCTTGAAAAAGCGAACCGTCGTTTGGAAGGCAAGGATGCTCCGGGTATGTTGTTGACGCAGGCTGATGCCGTGCGACTCCCATTCCAAGCGGATGTTTTTGATACGGTCGTATGTATCAATGTTTTTTTTAATCTGGCTTCGGAAGAAACGGTTGCGGCGAGTATCAAAGAGGTGGCCCGGGTTTGTAAAAGCGGCGGGGTGTTTGTGTTTGATATCCGAAACCGCCGGAATCCGCTGTTGTACTGGAAGTATAAGTGGGCGAAGTATTATGACGCGACAGTCGCGAATCTGCCGCTGCGTACGTATGACCGGAAAACAATGCGCGCTTATTTGCAGCGCTACGGGTTTGTCTGCGAAGAAGAACGGGCGATCGGATTTCCGCATAACGCCTGGTCGCCGATTTTTGTGATGCAAGCGAGGAAGCGATA
>JAQULA010000086.1 GCA_028718845.1 Candidatus Omnitrophota bacterium | reverse complement strand
AGACGGCTCGACTCTCCCCGGTTCACGGGCTTTTCCCATGGCGTTCGCGGTATTCGGAAATACAAACAACATTCCCAGCCCGGAGATAATTCCTTTTTTAAGCCAACGGACAATGCGCATAGGTCTCCTTATTATCGTTATCAACGGTTAATAATGGTTATCAACGGTTAAGGACAGCTGCGATTTCTTTTTCACTATCCGCTATCCGCCAACCGCTGATCACTGATCACATATAATTAGACATGCCTGTTTACAAAAAGTTCCCTCACCGATTTACCGCGTCGAACAATATCTCATTAAGTATGCCGGCCATATTGCCCCAGGATTCTTCTCCCAGGATATTGCCCTGTTTGTCGTAATATACCGTGTCCCCCTGTCTCTCGTCATCAGCATAAGACACTTCCACGGCCAGTTCCCCGCTTTCATAATACCCCTGGACTATCCCGTGTCTTAGTCCCTGTTTATACGGAACAACCGAGCGCAGACCCCCGTTTTCATAATATTTTTTAAGCATACCGTGAATTTTGCCGTCTTTAAACGATATCTCGGTTTTCAACACCCCGCTGGGATAATATTCCTCTTGAGTTTGCTCCTGTCCGCAACAAACCCCCGCACAGAAGATAACACTTAGACAAATAATAATGATTTTTTTAAACATATTAGTTTACAATAAGTTAACTTAAAGCACTTTTTACTTTTTGCTTAATATGTGCGCTGTGTGAGTTTTTGCGTGAACTTTTACCTTTTACCTTTTTACTTTTTACTTTTTACTTGGTTATAAACCCAATACTATTCCCGCATTTTCCGGATCATGACCGCTACGAAAGATAATAAAACCAGTGTAATTACTCCCAGCACCGTCCACAGCAGATAGGGCCGTTTCTCCGTCCAGGCCTGTTCTTTTTCTTCCAGCACATATGCGGGATTTGCCTGCGCTTCGCTCAATGTAACGATCGGAAAATTCCGGGCATAGGCGGCATCGATGAACCGGCTGTAATCATAATTAGGCCTTTTAAGATTGGGATTGCCGTAATAAATCCGCAAAGTTCCGGTCCGCTCGTAAGGGAAAGCCAGGCTGCGGTTCAATCCCTTGGCAACCACGGCGTCGATATTCAGGGCCGGATTATCCTGATTATGGATAATCAGCTTAAGATACGGAAAACGGCACTCCGGGAACCGGAGCACCTGGTTGCTGTCTTTGAAATTTTCCCGGTTATAATTAAAAATGTCTCCGCGTCCGACATCCATCCATTTCTTCCGGTCTTGACTGGCCTGGATAAACACCGTGCGATAATAGTTTTTGCTCGATGAAGAAATATTCAAACTGGAAACCGGGATATTTTGCCCGGGCAAGGCCAGGATCAGCTCCGAACATTTTTCTTTTTCGTCGGCAACCACCGTCTGAATCGAACAGGGATACTCGCTTTCTTCGGCGGCTATCTCGCGGCAACTGGACACCATAACTTTTTCAATCACCAAGGGGGCTTCATTCAAAGCACTGCACACGGTGATCCGCAGGTAGCGAAACCGGTTTTCCGGATACGACACCGCAGTATTACGCGAAGACGTGGCGAATGAAAAATTAACCGTGTAGCGTTCATCCACGGCCCGCTGCAGTTGAACCTCTCCGGGGGCCGGATTACCCCCAAAGGAAAAATCATAGATATAAGCATCGCGGGTCAATGCCTCCCAGGTCCGGGCATCATTGCTGCCCTCGATCATGACCCGGCGGCTGAAGTTGCGGTTATCGATATCAAGCAGCACCCGGTTATTTTTCTGTCCGGGTTTGTTGATATCGATAATAACCGTATTCGCCTTGTCCGAGACAAAATTAGCGATGATTTTTGACTCGTACTCCGAAGCGGTGGTATTCTGCGGAAAAACAAACAGCGCATACGGCACTTCCTGGTTATTATTAAGCACGATACGGATATCCGCCAACGATTCTTGCGCCCGGCTATAGATATCGTTATCGACAAATACCCGGTAATCCCGGCCCGGTTCCGGATCCGCAACCACGATATCTTTATAGAATGCCTGCCGCTCTGCGTTCCAATCCGCCCGCCCTTGTCCGGGCACAGCTAAAACCATGAGCACCATTACTGCGGCGTTCAGTTCCCAACGCTGATAAGCAGCCTTCATCGTCGCGTCCTCCCTAAGTTTCAATCTTTAGCGATAAACCCAAAAATCTTGTTTTTATATTTCTGATACATGAACGAGGTGATCACCAACACCCCGCCCAAACCGACAAAAGAAAGGATCCGCCAGCCGCGGCCGATCGAAGAAACGTCGAACAGGAACACTTTGGCGATCGTCAGCATAAACAGGATCAAGGCCATAATCCGCATGGCCCGGAATTTTCGGAAAATTCCGATAACCAGCAGAACAAACGAATAGACGACCCACAAAGCGGACAGAGAAAATTGTTCGACATAATAACGCACCGGCGCATGACGGTGCCCCGTGGTATACGGACCGGCCGCGAGCAGATCACGCGTCGCAAAAAAACCGTGAACTTCCAGAGAAAGATTAACCAATAGGATGAATGCCGAGGTAAGCACCAGGGCCGTGGCCGTATTCCGCTCTCCGGCGCCGATCTCCGGTTTATGCTTTTGATACAATCCCGCGCAGATAAGTCCGGCAACGCTGGCGGACAGATAGGTAAAAAAACGTTTATTCAGAACAACCTGATACGCGGCCGCGGTCGCCGAATAATCGAATGCCGCGGTATCCACGGTCAGCAGTTTCAGCAATGCCGCCGCAGCCAGGACCAAACCGGTCTTTCGCAGTCCCGCACTCCGGAGCAGGCAACCAAGCCAGACTAACACGGTTGCCTCGATCATAAACCCAAGCGTTACCCAATGCGCTTTTAATTCAATGGGGATGGTAATCGTGGCAAACAATATCGTCAAGCTAAGATAGGACAGGATCAGCTTTTGGTCTTTCCCCCGGGTCCGGGCAAACGCGCTATAGGAAAACAAACAATACAGCACTCCCAGCGTAATCGGCAAAAACCCCAGATGCTGCCAGCGCAACGATTGCCGGGATAACAAAGCGTAATTGGCCAGAAAATAAAAAATCCCGTTAAAAATCACCACGGCCATATCACCGGACGTTGCCTGCTGTTTACGGATAAAATTGTGCAGTATCGCAATCACACTGAACAACCCGAAATAAACGGTCAGAAAGATTTCCGCAATGCGAAAATTATCATCGCGATACCCGGAAACAAACCAGGAAAAATAAGTGAAATAAGTCAACACCAGGGCAAACAGATTGCACTGAGCCCATTTTTTAAAATAGCCGACCCCGAGGATACCGATATCCAGAACCGCGATATACGCCAAAAACAACCGGGGATCGATACCGTGGACAAAGATCAAAAACGGGGTTAAAAACCCGCCGATAACGCTTAAATTAAGGACCCGCGGAGAGTCAAACCGCACGGCAAAAGTCGCGGCAAACAAAGTCACCACCGCCATAAACCCAAACCCGATCACCGCCGGAATCAAATGATAAAAATTGACCGCGCTGTAAACCGAAAGATATAAAATCGCGGCTCCGCCGGCAATCAACCCTTCGGCGAAAATCTTGTATTGTTTCCGGTAAGAATATTCTCCGGTCAGAATCATGGCCACCCCGGCAATCAATCCCAGCACAACCCGGCCGAGCGGACCGATCCAGTTATTGTCAAAAACATATTTCAGGAAAAACCCCATGCCCAGGATAATCGCCAGGACCCCGATACGATTAAACCAGATTCCGCCGATTTTATTTTCCAAAGACTGCGCATCCGCTTCTCCTTTTTTTTCGGCCGCGGCAGCGGAAATAACTGGATCTTCGGAGGAAAAAGAAACGGCGGGTTCCGGCGGCGTATGCTCGAAGCCGGACGAGGCATCGGGTCGATCTTCCCGATTAGCGCCGAAAGCTTGTAATTTTTCTTCCAGCCGCGCGATCCGGCCGGAAACCGAAGCGGAAAGGACCTTTAAGGCGTTGAATTCATCCCGGATATCCGGGGGAAGCAAAGCGATGTTTTCGTCATAAAGCGGTTGATTACAGTGGAAACAAATAGTCCAGGTCTGGTCATACTTTTTGCGGCATTGCGGACATTGTCGCATTGCTTCCTCCCTTTGTTATGCCGTCCCGACACACATATAAACGGATAATTCCAAAGAAAGCTATGACTCTTCGCTCCCGGAGAAACTCAACCGGGGTTAACGACGTTTATCGGATGATCGGGCCGATCGTTTTTTCTTTGATTGCCGGGGGGTATTTTTTCCGTCGCTGCCGGCGGAACATTCACCGTTCCAGCAATATAAACACAGTTTTTCGCGCGGCAAACCAACCCCCCGGACCATATCTGCGATGGTTTGATAACGCAGGGTGCTGACTTCCAGATCGCGCGCGATCCAGTCGATCATGGCCTGATATTTTTTCGAAGTGGAATCAAGATATTCCCGAATATCATCGATATCCCTGCCTTCCAATGCCTTGATCGCCCGCCGGGCGACCAGCTCATGAATACTGCGGGTCGACAGACAAAAACGGCAGGGAAACATAAGCGGAGGACAGGCCGGACGCACATGCACCTCCTTCGCCCCGCAATCCCATAACTTATTTACCGTGAAATTCTTCAGCTGAGTACCGCGTACTATGGAATCTTCACAAACGACGATGCGATTACCCTGGATAATTTCTTTAATCGGAATAAGTTTCATCCGCGCTATCAAATCGCGAATTTCCTGTACCGGCGGAGTATAGCTGCGACCATAACCCGGAGTATACTTTACCAGCGGCCGGCGAAACGGTTTTTTTGATTCCATGGCATAACCGATAGCATGGGATGTCCCGGAATCCGGCACCCCGCAGACCACGTCAACGTTAATATCCTTATCCCGCCGGGCTAAAAATGCGCCGCTGCGTTCCCGCACCACCTCCACGTTTATGTCCTCATAATTCGACGCCGGGAACCCGGTATAGATCCACAAAAACGTGCAAATCTGTTCGTATTTTCTGCCCGCGGCCTTATCCACTATCCCATTCTGCGTCAACAGTACTATTTCTCCCGGCAAAAGATTCTTTACCGTTTCGAATTCGAGATTGGAAAAAGCGCATGACTCCGAGGTCACCGCCCAGCTGTTTTTCTTCTTTCCAATTGTCAGCGGTGTGTACCCCACGCGGTCCCGCGCCGCATATACGCCTTCCCGGCCCAGCAGCAATAAAGAACAGGACCCGTCAATAAGATCAAACATTTTTTCGATACCGTCGACGATCGTGTCACCTTTGCTGATCAGCTTAGCGATCAACTCCGTGGTATTGACCGTATCATTGCTGATTTCACTGAACGACATCCCGTCCCTCAGCAATTGCCGGCAAAGTTCAGCCTTATTTTCGATGAGACCGGCGGTAACGATACAGAACGGCCCGAATTTCGCATTCAGATAAATCGGCTGTTCATCATTATCGCTGATGACCCCGACCCCCATCGGACCGCTCAACGCTTCGTAATCTTCATAAAATTTCGACTTAAACTGACTCTGGCTGATATTGTGAATATGCCGGATAAACTTACCGTTTTGCACGGCAATCCCGCCGAACCCGGTTCCCAAATGGGTGTGATAGTCCGTGCCGTAAAAAAGGTCTTTAATGCAATTATCCTTCGATACCACGCCAAAAATCCCGCTCATAACCCGTTCTCCCTATTTTGTGAACACGTCTTTTTCGTTGCTCGGTTCTCGCTGCTCACCGCTCGATATTATTACCTCAGGCCCATTATGACCTCCGTTCCCGGGACTTCGGTATTCGATCTTCATTCTGTTTTCGCGGTTCGTTGCCCCTGAACGGCGGACCGTTTTTGCTTTTCGCCGCTTTTTACTTTTTACTTGGCTTTTACTATTTATCCCAGCCGCACACGAACTTACATTCTTTGCTTCGCACATCGGAAATAAGTTCGTTCCCCGGATCAAGCGCCTCCGCCTTTTTCAGATATTCATCGGCTTGGCCTTGGTTATCCCGGATCATCCAGATCTCGGCCAGGCGCACGTATATGTCCGGGACCAGTGGATCAATCGCCATCGCCCGGTTAAAATAACGTTCGGCCATATCGATATTTTTGCCGTATACTTTGGGAACCAGCAAATAGTAACAGCCAAACCCGTACGGAACCAGAACATTATCCGGCTGGAGCTTTTCGGCAATTTTAAGATGATTCATGACATTGATGCCGTTTATTATTTTCGAAAGCGGGCCGCCGTAATAAGCAATCATTCCTTTGGCCCCGGCATAAATACAATGAGCGCGGACCAGTGTCGTAGTATCAACCGCGGTCGTGTCATGTCGCAGGACTTCATTCATCAGCCGGGTAGTGGTTTCAAAATCCATCCGGAAAAACTTTATATGGCCTAATGAGATGTAAGCGGGAAAAAAATCCGGATATTCGGAAACAATCGAGGTTAAAACCTGCTCCGCGCGGTCAACCTCATGGATACGGCGCAGATATTCCGCCCGGCCCCATTGACCTTCAAAACTATTCGGATTGACGGCCAAAATACGGGCAAATACTTCATCCGCCGGCTTATCCTGATGGCGATCGAAATACATCAACCCGAGAATGTATAATTTTTCAATATTCTGAGGATCCTCCCGCACCGCCTGCTCTGCTTCCGCCAGGGAGACCGCAGCGGCCTGCTCATGCAAAAGTTTCCAGTTCAAATCGCCCCGGCTCACCCCAGTCCAGCACGCCATAAACGCTAAAAGAAAAAAAATCACCGATTTCATGGGAATAAAGGCCTTTTATTTGCCGCTGCCGCTTGTTTCTGAATCCGAAACCCCGGATTGCCGGCTGTTTTGTTATTATATGCTGGAGATATTTGTCGTTGCAACCAAAAAATACACCGTGAGGAAAATTATCTCTGGCGAAAAATTCCGCGGGCCACAAACCGGCGGGGGGGCTTTTTTAAACTTCATTAACCGCCTCGCCGGATCTTCGACAATACCCCGACTATCGGCAAGGGCTCCGGAAACCGCTTCAACAGCCGGTAAAACATTATCCGGAACATCAATCGGAGCGTAAATACCAAACCGCTTTTGCCGGAACAACCCCGAACAGGGCCAAAACCAGAACGCATACCGCATTACACCGCTTATAATTGCGATCGGGGGATATGTCCGACAATTGCCCGTCCGTATTCGGCAACCAGCGACAACGCCGGAATGGATTCCGAAGGGTTACGCAACACTTCGATTAAACGGCCTTCGTTCGGACGTCAAAACACAGCGATTAACCTGGGTTATCGCCGTATAATCACCACCGGTTCTCCGGCTTTAGCGATATTCTTTCTGCACAACCAGAACCGGA
>JAQULA010000085.1 GCA_028718845.1 Candidatus Omnitrophota bacterium | reverse complement strand
GACCAAGCTGGGAGTGCCGCGGCTGTTCGTGGTCCAGCTGTTGTTCTTTTATCGTTATTTGTTTGTTCTGGCCGAAGAGGCGGACCGGATGGTCCGGGCGCGCGCTCTGCGTTCTTTTAACGCGCGATCGATGGATGCGCGGATTTTTGTTTCCCTGCTGGGGCATTTGCTGCTGCGTACGCTGGACCGGGCCGAGAGGATCTATCGGGCGATGTATTGCCGGGGGTTTGACGGGACGGTCCGGCTTATCCGGGCGATGAGCATCGGCCGCAGAGAGATCGCGTTTACGTCCGGATGGATAGTGTTTTTTATCATCGTTCGCTGTGCGAATATCCCGGTGCTGTTTGGCGGCTGGGTGAGAGGAGTTTTGCGGTGAGCCATCATATCGTTGAAGCGATCAATGTGCGGCATGTGTATCCGGACGGCACGGTTGCCCTGGATGATATATCTTTTCGGATCACTCACGGAGAATCCGTGGCCCTGGTCGGAGAAAACGGGGCCGGGAAATCGACGCTGCTGCTGCATCTTAACGGTTATTTGTCCGCGTCCGAAGGCCTGCTGCGCATCGGCGATGTTTCGTTATCGGAAAAGACGCTGCCGACGGTGCACCGGACCGTGGGCATGGTATTTCAGAATCCGGACGATCAATTGTTCATGCCGACGGTTTTTGATGATGTGGCCTTTGGCCCGCTTAATTTAGGTTTAAGCCGGGAAGAGGTCGAACGCAAGGTGTCCGCGGCCCTGGAAACCGTGGAGGCGCGGCATTTGGCTAAACGGCCGCCGTACAAGCTTTCCCAGGGGGAAAAACGTTCGGTGGCAATTGCCACGGTGCTGGCGATGTCTCCGGATATCCTGGTCATGGATGAGCCGAGTTCCAGCCTTGACCCGATGTCGCGCAGCCGGTTAATTACGCTGCTGAAGACATTCCGGCACACTAAAATTATTGCCACCCACGATTTGGACCTGGCCATGGATTTATGCGAGCGGACGATCGTATTGCACCAGGGCCGGATCACCGCCGACGGACCGACGCGGAAAATATTTCAGGATGAGGGGCTGCTTCACCGCAGCCGCCTGGAAAAACCCCTGCGCATGCAGCCGTGCCCGGTATGCGGCCCCGCGGAAAGCCTGCGGGGAAGTAAAAAGTAGCAAGGCAAAAGTAAAAAGTCCGTACAATCAAAGGGATACTAGTTCCGGCATATGTTTTTACTTCCCCGGATTCCTGCGTTTTAGTTTTTGCGGCCTTTTCATCGGTTGCGCGGAAAATAAAGGCGTGGTACACTTTTACGACATTAATTGCTTTTTTAAGAAAATTTTGCTATAACCATACTATCCACTATGACACACGAACCCCAATTTAAAGAGGTATTTAAGACATTTAACCCCGCGGATATCGCGTTCATCAAGTCATTACTTGAAGATAACGGGGTGGTGTATTATATCAATAACGAAAACGTGACCAGCGTGGGCAATCTGATGTTTGCCGAACCGATGCGGGTCATGGTGGAAGATAGCCAGTATGAAAGCGTAAAAGAACTGCTGGCCCAATTCCAGGGGAGCTTCGGCACATTCGCGCCGCGCGACGACGGTGTGGTCGACGACGAAGAAGATCAAGTAAAAAGTTAAAAGGTAAAAGTAAAAAAAGACTTCTCGCCCGGAAAGCAGGCTCGAAGTCCCGGCAAATGAAATTTTCCGTTAGAAAATATCCTTTGTAACACTAAATATCGCGCCCGCCAAGCGGACGCGAAGAAGCGGCCAGTGGCGAGGCGTCGCCACTGTAGGCATCGAAGAATGAACTTGGCGCGGAGAGTTGGCAGAGTGGCCGTCCGCCGGGTGGACGCAAAGAAGTGGCCCGCGGCGAGATCCGCCACCGGAAGCATCCGAGAATGTTCTTGGCGGAAATGCGGCGGAGCCGGGATGAGGCAGGTCTATATTCTTAGAGGGAAAATACGGAAAAGAATTTATATCGGCAGCAGTAATGACGTTGAAAGAAGATTGAAAGAACATAATCAAGGTAAAGTGAGATCGACCAAAGGCTACCGGCCTTTAGAATTAATTAAAGTTGAATCATTTAATAACGATAGTGAAGCAAGGAAAAGGGAGTTATTTTATAAAACTGCGAGCGGCAGACGCATCTTAAGAAGGATTATAAGTTAGCGGAGAGTTGGCAGAGCGGCCGAATGCGGCGGTCTCGAAAACCGTTATCCTCGCAAGGGGATCGAGGGTTCGAATCCTTCACTCTCCGCCAGAAATAATAAAACCCCGGTTTTTGGCCGGGGTTTTTTATTTCTGAGAGTGAAGGATTTGAACCCGGTCAAAAGGATTTTAAGGGAAAAGACGGTTTTCCCTTATCGGCGTTCTGGGGCTATCTTGCGGAAGGAAAAGGAATATTAAGGGAAAACCATAAGGGTTTTCCCTTAAGGAGTGAGCCCCCTGAGCACGGCCCGGTTTCTCCGGGGCCGGCGGAAGGGGCGATACGACGGGGACGCAATCCTTCACTCTCCGCCATAAACCATTCGCCCTAACCTTGGTTGGGGCTCAGGCTGCGCCCTGCACCGGAAATGGTGCAGGGTTTATGGCACGCCATCGGCTGCAAGGCGAATGGTTTATGCCCTGAATCCCGAACAAAGTGAGTGGTTTAGGGCAGAATTATCCATGCTATGTATTACGTCTATGTTTTGATCAGCTTGCGCGACTATAAGTTTTACATCGGTTTTAGCGAAGATGTTCAAGCTCGTTTAGCAGAACATAATTCCGGAAAGAACATCAGCACGCAAACCCGCCGCCCGTTAAAACTCGTCTATTTTGAAGCGCATCTCTCCAAACAGGATGCGTTAAAACGAGAACGATATTTTAAAACTGCCAAAGGCAAAACCACGTTAAAACAAATCTTGTCGGACTCACTTTCTATGATCTGATTTTTAGGATGTTGCGAACGTAGTAGGTGAATCCTCCACAACATTCGCCAACAATTTTTTGGCCGGGGTTTTTTATTTCGAGAGCGAAGGATTTGAACCCATTGTCTTTTGTAGCACTTAAGTTGAGTCAATGGCTTGAAAATTTCGAAATATCAGGTAAGCTTTAATGTGTTTTTAAAAAAGCGGATAATTGATAACCTTGATTTTGTTCTTCTCCGGAGAGGACGCCTGGCAAGTTCGGTGAATCATAATGTAAAACCCCGGATACGGTCAACAAAAAAATGATGGATGGAAGACTATTTTTCAGGACGACGGCCTTTTTCCTGGCGGGATTATTTTTGCTGAGCAATCCACCGCTGTCCGGAGAGCCTGTTTTTAAAAGTTCAACGATGGGGAAGGGGTTGCTTTGTCCCGCCCTGCAGATTTCAAGTTTGGGGATTCGAGAAGGATTCTTGGCCGCGGCAACCTCCAATGAATTTAAATCGCTCGCGAACGAAAAGTCTTTCGAGGATTTCAGCTTTTTGGGGAATCCGGCTCCCGGCGCGGGCAAAATAGTATATAATGAGAGCGCTAAAACCGATGTCCCCCTCTTCAGGGAATTCTTTGCCGATCCGCGCCGGAGAATCCAACTGCTGAAATTCGCCGCGTACTTGCGGGATCTTTTCCCTTATAATGATGAAAAGAATATGCCCGTCGGCATTGAGGGGAGATTGAAATACGCGCTTCGCCAGGGATATTTCCGTAAACTTACGGAGAATATTTATATTACGCCGGTCAGCGAATCTTTCCGGCGCCATATCGTCTTTATTCCGGATGGTCACGGGAAAATCATCCGGGCTTGGCAGATAAAGATCCCCGGCCGGTTAGCCAATAAAAGATATATCGATGAGAAAAATTTTACCATTCCCTTCCGGATAAACAGTATCTTCCCCGGGACCATGATTGAGCCGATATTTTTTTCCACCGCGCTGGATTATGAGGGGAGTTGGGCTGACCGCGAACTGTTGGCTTTTATCGCGTATGAGTACAGGTATGATTCCCGGCGTCTTTCCAATATCGGCGATGTCGGCTTAAATCAAATCCTCGATCTCTACCCGCGTCTTTATAACGGACAAATGGAAAAATTACAGGAGGATTTAACGCGGCAATGCGCGGTCTTATTAGCCCGGGTGCATTTGGCGGGATACCGGGCCCACTATGTCATCGAAGGAAAGGGCGGGGTATATAATACGACCGACGCTCATATCGAAAATATAGAGATATTTATGACGCCCCTCGGGCCAAAGCTTATCTGGTGCGCGGATACCGGCGGTTTTTTTAAACTTCACGCCAGCCCTTTTTTCAGCGCCGGGGAAAGAAGCGACGACCTTGATGCCCTGTTGACTTTTGACGTTAACAAGGACTTAAGAGATCTTTTTCCGGATATGTCGCCGCGCGAATTTAAAAACAGGTATTCCCGGGCCTATAATGAAGGACTTAGGAAGCTAAGGCCGATCGCGCCGGTTAAGCCGGAAACCCCAGGGTCTCCTTCCGTGGATAGGCTTTTCGAAGAAGCGATATGATCTGGTCCCGCGGTTAAAATTTCACAAAAGTTTTTGACCGGACGGAGCATTAGCGTCCCGGGATAATCCATGCTATACTTTGCATGGAATTTATACACGGGAAAACTATGCCGGAAACATTCAAAAATACCATACGCGTATATGCTGGCAGTATTATTTTATTGCCTCTGCTTATTTTTGGGGCGGATCGCGGGCTGATAGCCGATGGCGCATCCGTTTACTCCTCGATAAGTTCAGGCGGCCGCGTCTTTAACCGGGCAACGCTAGCGCCGCAAATTTCGTTTTCCGGGCCGGAGGTGCGGAATGGTTTTTTATCGGACCGGCAAGCATCCCGCGAAATGGTTCTATCCCGGATAAGGGGCGAATTGACGGGCATGGCCGCTGCCGCGGCGGACAAGCAGAAAAACACCTTGCTTGCGGACCGGACCGAAGACATTATCGCCGCGTTATCCGCGTATGAGCATCCGGGACAGGTATGGGACAATCTAATGCGGTTACGCGGCCGGTTCCGGGATCCGGTGGATTTTGACCTGACCGAGTTATGGAAAATATTGCAACCGAACAATGCCCGGTTCTTCTGGTACGGCGGATTTGATCTCTATGAAAAATATATCCCCGAAATCGTGGAGGCAAAGCGCAAGCGTTTTTATCCCGGGCTGTCCGCGTCGGAACTGGAAAAACTGGCGAATACGCCGATGGCAGCCGCCAAACCGGCCGGGAATTTCAACCGCAGTCCGTATCGGCCCAGGGGGGAAATGGGCAGCAGCAGAATAACCAATTTTGACCGCCGGGGCATGGATGAATTCGAGATACAATTTAATTTCGAGGTTACCGCCAATATTTCCCGGCGGGTAGAACGGGGAGAACGCCCGCGCATTCTCGTGCTCGGAGCCGGCCGCGGCAAGCTTTCCTACGACTTATGGAAACGCTACCGGGACAAGGTGGAGATTTACTCGGTCAATAAGGAGGATAATATCGGGGACTTGATCTATGACGTGCCGGGACTGGTAAATATCGTTCAGGAAATCCGGGCCATGGGACGGGATGAGCCTCCGGTTTCCCCGGCCCTCGCCGAAGAAGCGTTACAAGCGATCCGCCGGAATTTTGTTTCCGCCGATGTCCACCGGCTCGACTTTCCGGACCGGTATTTCGATATCGTAATCGTTCCGAACGGAACCTTTATATATTTCGCGGATAAATTAATGGCCCTGGAACAATTACGCCGGGTGCTGAAGCCTTCCGGAGACGGGTTTGCCGTTGATATCGAATATTTTGATATTCTCGACAAAGGATTCGAGTCTTTTTTTAACGGCATCGGCGAAGAATTCTTCGCGGCCCGGCAACAGCAAAACGATCGGAATATTTTTTCGCTGCATTTTCGCAATACCAATCCCGCTTTTACCATCCCGCTTGATTTGGTGAGTACGCAGGAATTAAAAAGTAATCCCCGGGCCTATATCCCCGGAATGATCCGCAACCGGTTTCGGATGGTTGCCCCGGGGGCGGCGAACATTTTGCCGGCAAGGCTCTTACCGCTAAGAGAACAAAGCGTCTTCCGGAGTATTGACGAGGCGATATAACCGCCCGTACGATAATGCTCATCCCGCTTTTCCCGCCGCTATTTGCGCCGGTTCCGTCTTTGTGGTACACTTTATCGCTTTTTATAACCCGGCAAAACTAATGATATCAGGACCTCGGATTATTATAACTGCTTTATTGGTGCCGCTGTTGTCTGTTCCGGTTTTTGGCGAAACAGTGCCGGCGGACCATTTATCCCCGGCTTTGCGGATAAATTATTTGCGGGACGGAGCATTATTCCGCGCGTCAATCCCGGCTGACGCGGTACTGCGGCCCCCAGGATATTTAACGGATGCGGATGCCCGTTTTATGCGCTGGATCGAAAACGGACGGGTTGAAGATATCGCGCCGCAAAGCGTGACCTATAAAGATCTGCGTAACCGCCGGCAGACGGAAATCACCGGGCTCAAAAATAATGTCGAGATTGCCTTGCCCGGGGGGCGCCGGCTTTTTATTACCGATGATGAGCAGCAGGTACTTCCTTTTTGGTGGAAAATCCGCCGGGAAGGGATTATCGGTTCCGGAGAGAGGTTTTTGCATATTGATGCCCACCTTGACACCCTCCTGGTTAATAAAATCAATCATCCGATAGCGGAGCAGGCATCCGTCAGGGACGTTTATGAACTTTCCTTTACCTCCCAGGAATCCGGGTTTTTGATCCCGGCGTTTAATTCCCGGATCCTCAATGACCGTTCGGCGTACCTGATGGATCCCCGCGTCAATTTGCTGGCGAGCCGTCTCGATGTGCAATGGGCGGCAAAAGGAAAAATCAAGCAGGTGCGGGCGGGTAAGCGTCAAATCAAGACCAGCGGTGCGAAATTTTCTTTGATCAGCGTTGACCTGGACGCTCTCGCCGGGTTAAGTAAAGAAAAGGCCCGCGCGCATTTGGAATATATTGCCGGGCTCTGCCGCAAGGCAAAAGCGGTGACGATCTGCACCAGTCCGGCCTACATGCTCGACCAGCAGTCGGCAATTGAGTACGCGGTTTATCTTACCCGGTTGTTGCAGGAACAGCGTTACGATACCCCGGCTGCCGACGGTTTTGATCCGGCGGGACGACTCCCGCTGGTCGACGATTCTCCGGATCCGCTTCCTTCTCCCGGGACGACAATTATTTTTGGCGAAGAGTATGCCGTGTCCGAAGCCGTTGCGGAACATCTGCGGGCGATTGTCCCGGCGGAGGAAAAAGATGTCGGCCGGATCGCCGACCTTTTTGAATGGCTGGAACGGCAGGATTCGATGGGCTCGGATGCGATGGACCGGGCTACGATTGAAGCGTCGTTTTCTCCCCGGGTACAAGGGGCGCCGGAAAGAAAAGGCAAGGATACCCTGAGATC
>JAQULA010000084.1 GCA_028718845.1 Candidatus Omnitrophota bacterium | reverse complement strand
CGTTACCGCGTCCGGCCCGGCGTGATGATGTGCTGTTGTTCTCCGAATCGAACAGCCGCTTTGTCGTGGAGGTCGCGCCGCGGCATCAATCGGCATTCGAAAGAATGCTCAAAGGTACCGCGCACGCCTGCGTCGGGCGGATAACCTCAACCAAAGATTTTCGGGTGACCGGGATAAACGGCGAGATGGTCGTTGCATGCGGGATTGACGGACTGAAAGAAGCTTGGCAGAAACCGCTGCGCTGGTAGCCGCAACGCGTAAATGACGAGGGCAAACCAATGAATATGCACGCATTTATTTCCTTGATGTTTGGCCTTCTTTGTCTGGGGACAGCCGTACTGGTGTTGCTCAAAGCCCGGCGGTCGTATCTGAGCCTGCCCTATTGCGGGGCGGCGATAACCATGGCCTGTTATTTTTTCGCGCGTTTTGCGTTGAGTTACCTATCGGCCGGTGGCGGTTTGCCGGCGCGCGGAATGACGGTTTTTCTGGCGGGAGCATTTTTTTCCGTGCCCGCGCTTTTGAGTATATTACTGGTGGTCCCGCTGCAAAAAAAGGGATTACTGCACTGTGTCACGTTTTTTTGCGTACTGGTCGGGTTTGCCGGACTATTGTGCCGGCAGAACGGGATTTGTCCGGGGGTTTCCGCTTCCGCGCCGGACCTGGTTTTTTCCCTGGAGAGTATTTCCGGGAGATTGTTCTTTCTGAACGCGGTGTTCTTTTTGCCGTTGGGGCTTATTGTCACTTTTATCCAATGCCAGCGCAGTTTGCTGAGTGATTTGTCGCGGCGGCAGGTAAAGGTGGTAATGGGCGGTGCCGCGGCCGCGACCGTGGCCCTGGCCTTGAGTGTTCCGCATGGATTCGGCGTGGATCTTTATCCGGTCAGCGCGTTATTGCTGGGCATCGCGTTTATGACCATGTCCTATGCTATCGTGCGCTACCGTTCTCTGGAAATAGACCTTTTTGTCAATAAAACGATGCTGGCGTTGTTATTTGTGGTCCCGCTGCTGGTGCTGCATATCGTTATCAGCGGCCTGGTCCTGAAAATCCTGGGGTTTTTGCCGGCGACCACGTTTTCTTTGTTTATTGTCATCAGCGTAGCATTGCTGACTCCTTATAAGCGGTGTATCCAGTCTCTGGTGGACCGGACGGTTTATCGCGGCCGCTACGATTATCAGAAGGTATTGCGGGAACTTTGCCAGACCCTCACCGCCATCGTTGATTTTGAACAATTACTCGATTATATGCTGCATATTATCATGCAGACGATCGATGTGGAAAGAATCGCGGTTTTTCTGGAGGATGAAGAGCAGGGGACGTTCGTGATCAAAGCCTTATCCGGTCTGGAAGAGGCCGCTCAGGATAACGTCAGCCTGGGGGCCGCCGATCCGCTGGTAATGCGGCTGCGCAAAGAAAGAGCGATCCTGGTGCGCGGAGAGTTGCGCCAGTTTGAACCGATTGACGATGTGGAACGCCAGTTTTCCTCTTTGGCGATGCTTATCCCGGAAGTGGTTGTGCCGTTGTTTTTCAAAGATCATCTTATCGGTATGGTTGTCCTTGGCGGCCGGAGATCGGAACATATTTATAACGACGGCGATATCGAAGTGCTCCGGGCATTCGCGGTGGAAGCGGCGAAGGCGGTCGAACACGCCCGCTTATACGGGGAAGCGATCGTCGATTCGGCGACAATGGTGTATAATCAGAATTATTTTCTTACCCGTTTGCGCGAAGAGATTGCCCGCTCAAAACGTTACGGACATCCGATTTCGCTGATGTTTATAGAGATCGAGACCGGCGATTTCACGGAACAGGGGCAAAAGATGTTGCTGCTTAAAGGCATCGGGCTGTTATTGAAAACCAAGGTTCGTAATGTCGATATTGTGGCCCGTTACAGCGGAGAGCGGTTCGCGCTGATCCTTCCGGAAACGGCGCATGAGAAGTCCGACAGCCGCGCGGATCTGGCGAATAAGCACAAGGAAGACACTCTGATCGTGGCCGAGCGGGTGCGTACGAGCATCGAATATTTCAAGAAAAAATACGGGCGGCAAACCGATGTTAAGGTGAGCATCGGGATCGCCTGTTCCAACGGTCATGACACCCGGCTTAATGAGGATGTGTTTATCCAGCAGGCCGAGGAAGCAATGGCCGCGGCAAAGAAAACAGCAACCAAAAGCGTGGTTTTTTTCGAGGAAAACAATGAGCAATATTAAAGCGTTGATTATCCGCACGGCGGGTACTAATTGCGATCAGGAAACAAAGGTCGCCCTGGAATTGCTGCGGGTCAGGGTAACCATGATGCATGTTAATGAACTGATCAAAGGCGGCGACCGGATTGATCGGTACCAGATTGTCGCGTTTCCCGGAGGGTTTACTTACGGGGATGATATCGCCGCCGGAAAAATCCTGGCTAATGAATTGAAAATGAAATTAGGCGATGAATTGCAGAAATTTTTGGCCCGTAACGGATTGATGATCGGTATCTGTAACGGATTCCAGGTATTGGTCAAAATGGGAATTTTACCGGGTAATAAAGACTGGCGGCAAGAGGCCACGCTAAGTTGTAATGATTCGGGTAAATTCGAGGATCGCTGGGTGTATTTAACGAAACCGGCGGCCACCTGTTGTGTGTGGACGCGGGGGATAGATAAAGTAATCTATCTGCCGGTGGCGCACGGGGAAGGAAAATTTATCACCAAAGATCCCGGGACCGGACAGCGCTTGCGCGATAACGGTCAGGTTGTGTTCCAATATTGCGACAAAAATGGAAATGATGCGGGTTATCCGGCCAATCCCAACGGTTCGGTAGGTGCTATTGCCGGGATTTGCGATACTACCGGCCGTATTTTCGGATTGATGCCGCATCCGGAACGGTGTGTGTTCCGGACGCAGCATCCGCGTTGGACCCGCGAAAAGCCCACCCTGGTACCGGACGGGCTGGCGATTTTCAGAAGTGCGGTGGATTTTTTAACCAAAACATAACGCCTGCCGGGCGCGAGGTATGCCGCCGGAGCGATCGATAGGAGGGCTATATGCCAAAGGGATTGACTTACAAACAGGCCGGGGTGAATATCAGTGAAGCGAATAAATTTATCGGAGACATCGGCCCGCTTGTACGCACGACATTTAATCGGCAGGTATTGACTTCATTAGGCGGGTTCGGCAGTTGCTTCGCTTTCCCGGCGAAAGAGTTCAAAAATCCGGTATTGGTTTCCAGCACCGACGGAGTGGGTACAAAGCTAAAAATCGCCATGCTCGCGGATAAACATGATACTGTGGGTATTGATATGGTGGCGATGAACGTCAATGATATTCTGGCCATGGGGGCGAGGCCGTTATTTTTTCTTGATTACATCGCGATCGGAAAAGTGGCCCGAAAAAAACTGGTGGCGATTGTCCGGGGTATTGTCAAAGGGTGCCAAGAATCCGGATGCAGTCTTATCGGCGGAGAAACCGCGGAAATGCCGGTTATCTACCGCAAGGATGAGTATGACCTGGCCGGTTTTTGCGTGGGGGTAGCGGAAAAAAACGAGATTATTACCGGTAAGAGTATCTCTGCCGGAGATGTGCTGGTTGGGATTGAATCCAGCGGTTTGCATTCCAACGGATTTTCATTGGTGCATAAAGTTTTTTCCCAGCGGGAAATAAAGAAAAGAGCGGCGGAATTGCTTACTCCGACCCGGATCTATGTCAAACCGGTCCTGGCACTGAAGAATGCGGTTAAAATTAAAGGTATAGCGCATATGACCGGCGGGGCCTATTATGAGAAATTGATGCGGATCATCCCCGGGCATTGTTCGGTTATAGTGCGTAAGGGAAGCTGGCCGGTGCCGGAAATATTTTCAGTACTGCAACAGCGCGGCAAAGTCGAAAGCAAGGAAATGTTCCGGACGTTCAATATGGGGATCGGTCTGGTGGTGGTGATGGCGGGCAAGGATGTCGCGGCGGCGCAGGCGCATTTAAAACGCTACCAGCTGCGTTCGTGGGTGATCGGGGAAGTCGTTCCCGGGCGTTCGACGATAACATTTGTTGAAGGTAAATAGCATGAAAGTATTGATAGTCGGATCCGGCGGACGGGAACACGCGCTGGCATGGAAGATCGCGCAATCCAGCCGGGTGAAAAAAATATATTGCGCCCCGGGCAACGGCGGAATTGCCGGTATTGCCGAGTGTGTGGATATTCCGGCGGATGATATCCGGGCCTTGGCGGATTTCGCGGAAAAGCAAAAAATCGATCTCACCATGGTCGGACCGGAAGTGCCGCTTTCCCTGGGAATCGTAGACCTGTTCGCGGAAAAAGGCCTTACGGTATTCGGCCCGGGCAAATCGGCCAGCCGTTTGGAGTCAAGCAAGGTGTTCTCCAAGACTATTATGAAAAAGTACGGAGTGCCCACGGCTGACTTTTGGGTGTTTTCCGATTATCTTGAGGCGCTGAAATTTGTCCGGGAGGCCAACCGGCCGCTGGTGATAAAGGCCGACGGTTTATGCGCCGGAAAAGGGGTTTTTGTCTGCTCGTCCCTGGCGGCGCAGGAACAGGCAATTCAGGCTCTGTTGAAAGACGGGGTGTTCGGAGATGCCGGACGTACCATTATGATCGAAGAGAAACTTGAAGGGGAAGAAGCCTCGATTATTGTTATCAGTGACGGCGAACACATTGTGGATATGGCCTCCAGCCAGGATCATAAGCGGATATTCGACGCCGATGAGGGGCCGAATACCGGCGGTATGGGGGCGTATTCGCCGGCGCCGGTGGTAACGGACGAATTATTTGAACAGATTAAGCGGGAAGTGATTATGCCGGTTATCCGGGGTATGCGCTGTGAGGGTACGCCGTATCGCGGAGTATTGTATGCCGGGATAATGATGACTTCCGCCGGCCCTAAAGTACTGGAATTCAATGTGCGTTTCGGGGACCCGGAAACCCAGGCAATTATACCGCGTTTTAACGGCGATCTTGTCGAGGTGTTGTTGAAAACTATCGACGGAAAACTGGATACGGTCAAGGTCGATTGGGATAACCGGGCTTGTGTCTGTGTGGTCATGTCTTCATCCGGATATCCCGGCAGCTATGCCGGGGGAAAAACCATCAACGGTCTTGACGCGTTGAGTTCCCGGAAAAACGTGGTTGTGTTTCATGCCGGAACCAGGAAAAATAACCGGGCGATAGTAACCGCGGGCGGGCGAGTGCTGGGGGTGACCGGGTTGGGAGCTACGATCCGGGAGGCGATTACAACCGCCTATGACGCGGTTGAAAAAATTTCTTTTGAAGGCATGCATTTCAGGAAAGATATCGGGCGCAGGGCATTGGAGAGAATTGCGTTATAAGTGAATATCGGGTATGGGCTCAGAGAAAGAGGCGGGATGAGATTATGAAAAAAAACAGTGTGCAGGTAGCTATTCTGATGGGAAGCAAGTCGGATTTGGAAACCGTCCGGGAAACGACAAAAGTGCTTGAAGATTTCGGGGTGTCCTTTGAAATAAAAGTGTTGTCGGCGCACCGTACTCCTAATGATGTGACTCGCTATGTCGAAAAACTTGCCGTCCGGGGGATTCAGGTTGTGATCGGTGCTGCCGGAATGTCCGCGGCTCTTGCCGGGACGATCGCCGCGCATACCGTCCTGCCGGTAATCGGAATTCCGATAGAAACAACGACTTTACGGGGACTGGACAGTCTGTTGTCTACGGTGCAGATGCCTAAGGGGATCCCGGTTGCCTGTATGTCGATCGGTAAATCCGGGGCGCATAATGCCGGATTACTGGCCTGTCAGATTCTGGCGTTGCATGATGAGCGGTTGATGAAAAAAATGCTGCAGTGCAAACGGGATATGGCTGAGGCCGTGCGGAAAATAAAAATAAAATGAAACAAACAGTAGTGCTCAAGGTCGATCCGTTATCTCCGCAACCCGAATCGATTGCCGCGGCGGCGGCGATTTTGCGAAAGGGCGGGCTGGTGGCGTTCCCCACGGAAACGGTATACGGAATTGCCGCGGTGATCAATGATGATTTGGCTCTTGAGCGGCTGCGGTATATCAAAAAAAGAGAACCGGATAAGCAATTTTCGGTGTGTATTTACAGCCTGAAACAGGCGGAGGAATTGTGCGGGGTTCTTTCTCCGTTTGTGTACCGGTTGATCGAGAAATTCTGGCCGGGTCCGCTGACGCTGGTGGTTCCCTCGGATTCCGGCGGAATGATCGGCCTGCGGATGCCGGACCACCCGGTGGCATTGCAATTGCTGCGACAGGTGAATATCCCGGTATTTGCCCCTTCGGCAAATTTTTCCGGGGCTACTCCGCCGGTAAATGCCGAGCAGGTTATGGCCGAACTGGGCGGGTTTATCGATGCGGTTATTGATGCCGGAAAAACGAAACTCGGCATAAGTTCTACGGTGTGCCAGGTAATCGACGACTCGTTTACCATTCTGCGCGAAGGGTCGATCCGTGCGGATATGATTACTCCGGTGGCTCATCAGAAGCAGATTCTGTTTGTGTGTACCGGAAATAGTTGCCGCAGTGCCATGGCCGAAGGGTTTATGAGGAAAATGCTTGCGAATGTTCCGGCGATCGGAGTTTCATCGGCCGGGATCGCGGCGTTTGAGGGGATGCCGGCGACGCCGGCCGCGCAAATAGTGATGCAGCGGCAGGGCATTGATATCTCCGGTCATCGGGCGCGGCGGGTGAATGAGGCGATGATCCGGGAATCGGACCTGATTTTGGTCATGGATAATACGCACCGCCGTTATATCATCGATCATTTTCCGTTTGCGGAAAAAAGAACCTTTTTGTTGAAAGAATTTTTAAACGAAGAAACGGGCAATCTCAATATTACCGATCCCATCGGTATGGATGAAACGTTTTACGAGGAAGTGGCGGAGATAATCAAAAAATCGGCAGAAGGGGTGGTGGCAACATTAAGATGAAAATTATTATCGGCAGTGATCATCGCGGGTTTGTCTTGAAACAGGACTTAATTGCGTTCCTGACTAAAAAGGGACATCAGGTAACCGACGTCGGTACGCATTCCGAAGATTCGTGCGATTATCCGGTTTTCGCCGGACAGGTTGCGCGGGCGGTGTCCGCTAAAAAATTCGAACGCGGAATTTTAATCTGCAACAGCGGGCTGGGTATGGCGATGGCCGCGAGCACGGTCAAAGGTATCCGTGCCGCGAATTGTTTTAACCTTGCGACCGCCCGTTTTTCACGTGAACACAACGATGCCAATGTTTTGGTCCTGGCCGCCGGATTCGTCAACGCGGCAATGGCCAAACGCATTGCCGCGTTGTGGCTGAAAACCGAATTTGCCGGGGGCCGGCATTTGCGCCGGATCAAGATGTTCAGCAAGTGAACCATGATTATTTGTAGAGGGAAAGGATACCGTTCCGATGAAGTATTTGAAATCAGTTGATATCGAAATCTATCGTGCTATCCAAAAGGAACTCAAACGCCAGCGCGACCATATCGAG
>JAQULA010000083.1 GCA_028718845.1 Candidatus Omnitrophota bacterium | reverse complement strand
TTTTTACCCTGAACAAGCCGAAAGTGATCACCGCCATCCTGGATGCGATTCGATAAACCTACTTAATATTCTGTCGGGTTATGAATGATTATTGAAAACAGTATTGCGTTTTGCCCAGTAGGCATTATTTCACTCTTCGAATTTCAATGGCTAATGGGTTATGGCTTATAGTTTAAACCGATAGGCAAGTAGCTATTAGCGTTTTTACCGCTTTTTCTCCCCTTATCAGTCGGACGATCAATCCTCTGTCTCCCGGTTCGCCACAATTCAGGCCTGGCGCTGCAAGCCGCCATTCAGATGTGTTTATCTCCCGGGGTTGCGGTGTTTGTCAATCCGTCCATCTTATGGTATACTTTTATACCTTTTAACCACGATCAGATCCGGGGTCCGGCGAAAATTAATTGACTATTGGTAATGCTATGAAAAATTACAAGTTATGGTTGGGTTTTGTCTCGTTTTGGCTGGTCCAACAGCTGTGTCTGGGGTCGGTAAGTACGGCTGCTTGCCGGGCGCCGGAGCAGGCGGCGCTTAGTCCGCAAATAGCGGTTGATGGTAACGGATTTCGTGATAGTTACGCATTGCAAGAACTGTTGTCCCGGCTGAATAATTCCGGGAGTTTTCCGCTGGTAATCTCCCCTCCGGGGGAAGTTTCGGATTATGTTACGATTATTAATCGGAAAACGACTAATTTTCGGATTGCTGAGCATAATTTCCGTTTGCCGCCGTATACGGCGGGCCGGCTGGCACGCATGCATATCACGGATGTCGGCGATCAAGGGTTTACTTTGCAAAAACTAGGTATCGGCAAGGGGCGCCGGCAGCCGACCAAGGCGGTGGTGCTTGCGGATGTCAACGATATCAAACGTCAATTACTGGTTTTCGTTTTCGGGAAAAACGCGATTCTTAAACGGTTGGATAATTCCGAGAACCCGGAGATTATTTCCCTGGGCCGCTTCGCCCAGTTCGATGCTTTGCAGAGACAGGATTCGTTTCTGGAGCGTTCCCGGACGGGGAGGGAATTTATTGACGAAGTTTTGGGGATTTCCGGGCAGGAAAACGTCCGGGCCAAACAGATCGTCCGAGCTTTGCGGGGGGTGTCCGCGGATAATCCGAAATTGGAACGGGATTTGCCGATCGACCTGGCTTTTTTCTCCCAGGATTATATGATTGTATTTCCCCGAGAGCTGGTGAACAATTCCTATGTATCGATATTGCGCGACCGCGAACAACGCGGCCGCTTTCTTGCCGTGGTCGACCGGATGAACCCGGATAATTACGTGGTGTTCGAACGCCGTGATGATGAAGTAATACTCGTCGGTAAAACCCCGCGGACGATCATTTCCCGTTTAAAAAAGCAGGCGCAGACCCAGGCGTTTTATTTTACCGATTTTCCGGAAGCGGCCGCGTTTTGCCGGGCCGTGTCCCGGAATCTGGGGACTTTTTCCCCGTCAGAGAGTTCGTCAAGCTTCAGCCTGCGGCTGGGCGTGACGTTGCATTTCGGAGCGGATAATCGCGACGTGAAAATCCTTAAAGTTAAGCAGGTGACCCAGTCAACGCCGACCGGATACCAGGTTAAACAGCGTCAGCCTGATTTTGAAGAACCGACCTTGGCGGAGTATCCGCTGTATGTCCTTAAGGCCGGTTTTCGCGAAGATATTTCTTTGTCCGAGTCCGCGGTAAAGTGGGGGGATCCGCGGTTTTTATTCTTCGACGTCCGCGCCGTTCGTCCCCGGCCGCGATATCTCGGATACACGATATCCGGAGAACAGAACTATTACCAGATGATAACCGGTGAATTTTCGCATCAGGGGAAAAGCTATATCGTCTACCGTCGTATCGAAGCCGCAGATGTGCATACCCGGCTTTATTTCCGAAAAAATAATGAATTTACGATCAGTGGAATTAACTGGAAAAACGGAACATCGGTGGTCTTTCGTGACCTAAAACAGATTTCCCTGCCGAATATCGTCACTCAATTGCAGGCGAGCCGGTTTATCGATGTGTCCGCGGATTTGACCGGGCACTTTACGGTTCGTGAAATAATCGGGACGCCCTACCGGACTACCTATCATTTCTCCGGGAACCGGTTCGAACAGTCAAGCCCGACTGTTTTTATGGACAGCCCGGATCAGTTTGCCCGGATTCAGCAGAAAGAAGATGATAAAATTGCCGTTTACGCAACGAAAGCGGATATCGGCGGATATCTCAGCATCGATACTCCTGCGGAACAGAAGACGGCTGCGTTGCGCAATATCGGCGCTTTTATAACCGCTAGATTACAACAACAGGGTATTATCAATAAAGTTTTGGAGCAATGGGAGGGAGGCAAACAGGCCCTTCCGTATCTGGTGGAATATCAAGGGGGCCCGGCCATATTGAAAATCCTCCCGCTGGAAACCGGCATTAGGTATGGAACGGCCGAGCGGGTGGAATTAATGCAGAGCATGTATCAATATTTCGAAGAGCGTTCGCCGCTGGCGCGGCCTTATGCCTATATTGAATTCCCGGATTTGGGGCACGGCGTTATCATCGAAGAGGTTCTCGGCGGACAGGATTCTGATCCGGACTACGATGATTGGTCTCAGGAATCGGCAAAAATGAATGCGCGTGAGCGGGCGGATTTTTTCCGTGCGTTGGAAATAAAAAGTTTGTTAAGAATATGGTGGGCCAGCCGGGACACGGCGTCCTATCCGGGAGCGGTTATCGAGGATTTGGTTTTAGATGATATCCGGTATCTGAAGATCAATGGGGAATGGGTGGCGAAATTTGTCGATGGAGAGGAACGCAGTTATTTTTCGCACCCAGCGGATATGGCCTATTTCTATTCGCAGATAGAACAGGGGTATTCGCCGGAACTTATCGCCCGGACATTAATCACTATTGCCGGCAAGACCGGATTTGCCGATCTGATCGCGGAAATGGATTCGGCGCGCAGTGTGCGCAAGCTTAGCGAAATAGATTATCCGCTTACGCCGATTCTGGAGGTGTTTAAGCGGGTGTTCTCTTCCGCGGATGATATCTCCGGGCTCAAAGATTCCTCCCGGGCGAAAATGATGATCGGTGACCGTTATGGGTCGTCGATCTATTCCGATCCCTCTTTTTTACAATCCACCGCAGCGATCGCTTTGATCGGGCAAAGTATTTAGTCTTGCGGCGAAATACCGGACGGCGAATATCTTTTGGTTGTTCCCGCGGCGCAGTCTTTTTATGAGCCGGGACCAGGGCTGCCGGTTTATATATTTTCAGTTGTCTTCGATCCCTATCCTGCCGGCGGCCGGGCTTTTTTATTTACTGCGTTTTTCCCTTGTTCAATCGGGTAAGGATGTGTTATAATTTTCTCTAATACAGCCAAATAACCGGAGTGTGCCATGAACAATAAAAAAATTATCGGGATATTATGCGGGTTGGGATTAGTGTTTGCTCTTGCGCAAGAGAGTAATGCGGATACTTTGTATTTAAAAAACGGCCGAAAAATTACCGGTAAAATCGTTGAAGATACCCGGGATCATGTCAAAATCGACTGTTTGAATAAAGGAATGTTTACGACCTATAAAAAAACAAATGTTAAAAAAATAGAACGCGATGAACCCAGTGCTTCGGTGGTTCCTGCCGCGGCCGAGGGCGTGTCCGGCGCGGAGGAGCCGAAAAATGATCAAACTAATGCTTCGGCGGCGGCCGATTTGCGTGCTCCGGAGGGGCCCGAGTTTTTACTTTACGTGCCTAAAGGGTTGGAACCCGGCAGGCTTTATCCGCTGGCGGTGATGTTTCATCCCGATGGCGATGCCCAGGCCATGATCGATTTGTGGAAGCAGATCGCCGATGAAAAAAAATGGATTTTGTACGGTTCGACCCGGTTCCGGTCCCAAGGCGAACGCTGGTGTAAATTCGAATGGCTGTCGCTGCAGAAGATTTTTAAACAATACCCGGTTGACCGAAAACGGGTCGTGGCTGTCGGCCTGGCCGAAGGCGGAACGGCCGCGCATTCGTTCAGCTACTTTTGCCCGAAAATAATATCAGCGGTAGTGACCAACGCCGGGATGATGGATGCTTATTTGCGTTCCAACGAAAGACGAGCAAAACGGTACCCCCATGATAAAATCGCGGTATTTCTGGTCAGCCGCGCGGATTTCGGTTACCGGCACATGGATACCGATAAGAAATTCTTGGAAGGGGTCGGCTGGAGGACTGCACGATTTGAATATGAAGGCGGTCATATCGTCGCTCCCGGGGAAGTATTTGCCCAGGGCGCCGACTGGTTGGATAATAACTGGAAACAGTGACCGTCGCGGTTATTTTCTAAAGTGCTCCGGAACGGTAAATTTCTTGCCTTAATATGTGTCATCAGAGGAGACGGCCCCGTTTATGAAATACCAGGAAAAAAGAGTCGCCCCGAGATATCCGGTGCGGTTGAATGTCCACTACGAAAAGATTCTCGCCGATGGAAAGGCCGATATCCCCATGATCGTTGCGACCAAGGATCTGGGTATGGCCGGGATCAGTTTTTACTCGGATGAGAAAATCGACCTCAATACCTTGCTGCGAATGACTATTATGGTGGCTCAGGATGAATCGATTTCATTCCAGGGCAGGGTAATGCGGGTTTTGATTTCCAGCCAGAACGATCTACAGTATCTTGTCGGGATGAACATCGAGCAGATCGAAGAAAATGCCAAGGAAAAATTAAAACACTTTCTGCACCGGGTCGATATTCACGAAGTACTTGATGCCATTAATCTGAATAATGTGATGGATATTCATCTGGTTGTCGGTTATCCTCCGATAAAAAAGAAGCTGGGTAAGCTGTTTGTGACCGAAGGTGCGCCCTTTGATGAGTATGAATTGCGTAATTTGCTGCTGGCAATGCTCGACGACGAGCGTTACGCGAAGTTTATAAAAACCAAAGAATTGAATATGGTGCTGACCACCCGTAAAGGCACGCGTTTCCGGGTTAACCTGCATGTTCAGCAGGGAAAAATCGAGGGGACCTTTCGATTAATTCCTACTCAGATCGGCCCGCCGTCAAATCTGGGGCTGCCGGGAGTCGTGGAAGGGTTGCTGCTGCATCGTAACGGGCTGATTTTAGTGGCCGGAAGCACCGGGTCGGGAAAAACGACGACGCTGGCGTCCATGGTCGATGTGCTTAACAATAAAAGCAACGGTATCGTGATCAGTATCGAAGATCCGGTCGAATATATCCATGTTAATCGTAATTGTATTATTAAACAGCGGGAAGTGGGCCGGGATACGCTGTCGTTTTCCAGCGCGGCCAAAAATGCCTTGCGTCAAAATCCCGATGTTTTGATCGTCGGGGAAATTTTGGATATGGAAACCATGGAAACCGCGATTACGGCTGCGGAAACCGGCGCGCTGGTGCTGACGTCCATTCATGCCGGGGACACGGCTCAGGCCCTGGACCGCGTGACTTCTTTTTTTCCGGGCGATGTGCAAAAACATATTTTGAAACGGTTATCCCTGGTATTGCGTGCCGTGATCGCCCAGGAATTGCTGCCCCGGCTTGATGAGAAAGGGCTGGCCTTGGCCGCCGAGGTATTGATTGTTACCAGCGCGGTGCGCCGCACGATCCGGGAAGGCGATTGGAAGCAGATTCCTTCATTGCTTCAAGTCGGCCGGAATGTCGGAATGCAGACTATGCAGAGTTCGCTGCGGATGCTTTTAAATAAAGGGCTGATAGATTCGGAGTATGTCGGCGACGAGACGACTCCGACCTGACCAGACTAATTATTCGGTTGGATAAGCAGATGAAAAATTGGTTGGTTTTAGCGGGAATTGTTTGTTTGGCGGCGGAATTGGGTTACGCGCAAACTGATTCGCCTAAACGGGGTGGGCATCCCGCGCCGCATTTATACGCGGTGGAAGCCCGGATCGATCCGGAAGCCTATCGCAATGTGAGGATTATCGAGGTGTTGAAGGGCGATATGGTGCGCCTGGAAACCGATGAGTTGCTGCATTTCATCGGCGTTAATTCCCCGGAGTGTCAAAAAACCAGCAAACGTTACGGTGATTCTAAAATTACCGGCATCCCGGAAGTGGTTTTAGAAGTAATGGGAAATGAAGTTATTCAATTTACCCGCAGGCTGGTTGAAAATAAATATGTTTGTATCGAGTTTGATGTGCAGCAACGCGATCAATATGGGATTTTACAGGGGTATGTTTTTCTCCCGGAGGAGGATATATTTGTAAATGCCGAGCTTATCCGGCAGGGGTATTCTTCTGGGGTCATCGCAGCACCGAATGAGCGTTATCAAGCAGAATTCAGCGATCTTTACAAAGAAGCAAAACAACGTTCACAAGGGATCTGGCGGCAATGGCAGCGTGAATAAGTGTTTCTTCCCGGCGGGGGTAAAGGGGTGGGCGGATAAATTGGTAAAACCGACAATCCTGAGGCTGCCGGAGGTGAAAATTTAATTAAAACTTTTTAAAAAAATGTATTTTGGGCTAAGAATTGTCCGGATTAAAACTCTGCAGGTTTATTTGATGTAATGTATTCAAAATAATAATGTTACGTATTGAAAATAAGTAGCGCCCTGCCTTGACAGCCAGCATATATTGTGATATACTTTCAATAACTTAAGAAAAAAAATCAACCTTATAAATTTTATCCATTTTTCTGGTTTTTTTCATAAATTATTCACACATAATAAGTTAATTATTAATAGCAGGCTATTCACATCGGTATTTCTGAATAGTGGTGAGCAACATGCGGGTAAGGACCGGCAGCATGGTTGTAGCCTCAAAAAGTATACCAGGGCCTGTCTTTTTTTTATGCGGGATGTCCGGGGTTACGTGACGGATTAACAACCATTACGGCTGGTAAAGGGAATTGGTCAAAAATCATGAAATTGAAAAGTTTGTTTAATGCGGTTATCAGCAAAGGAATAGCGCAGGATCCCCGTGGTAAGGCCAGAGTCGAACAGGAGTTGAAACGGTTAAAAAAGGATTACGCGGAGTTGTCGTCTTCCGAGCAGAAAGAGTTTGATCCGGAACGATTGACTAATCCGTACAGCGATACCCGGATTCTTCATGGCAGCGGCGAGGAGGAAATTCGCAGTATCCTGGTGGGTATTGATATCGATGTCGGGGAGGTTTTGCTGGCACACACTCTGCGCGGGCAAAATAAAAAAATCGATTTAATCCTTGCCCATCATCCGGAAGGGCGTGCCTTGGCGGCATTGCATCAGGTTATGTATATGCAGGCGGATATCGCCTGTTTGCGCGGTGTCCCGGTAACCGTGGCGGATAAACTGCTGCAGGAGCGAATTGATGAGGTCGAACGGCGTTTATTGCCGGTTAATCATACAAAAACCGCTGATGCGGCCCGGTTGCTTGATATCCCGCTGATGTGTTGCCACACTCCGGCAGATAACCATGTGAGTAGTTTTCTGCAGAGATTGTTTGAAAAAAAAGGCCCGGAAACGGTTAAAGAGATCATGAACATCATTAAAGAGATCCCGGAATACCGGC
>JAQULA010000082.1 GCA_028718845.1 Candidatus Omnitrophota bacterium | reverse complement strand
CCTTTTCCCAAACTTTCAGCACCGGATGGATTCGCGTGTCGAAAAAATCAAGCTGCTGCTCGCTAAATGTCCCGCCATAATCTTTATCATCAACAAAACTACCCTTGATCTCTCCGCCCCAGGTTGTTGTACCGATCTTGCCTTGATCCCATTTCGCCTTAACTCCGGCCCCGTTGGCGTAAATATAAAAATCGTCGAGCAAATTCTCGTGAATAAGCTCCGCGAGCGATCGGCCATGCTGTTTACGGAATTCATTTGCCGATATTACCGCCAGGACAAACCCCGACAGCCGCAACTGATTAAAAAACTTCAGGATTTCCCGGTCAATATTCTTGTCTCGCATGGCCAACACCAGGTCCATATCCGAAGCAATCGCGCCGCGCTGAATCTCTTTAACGCCGGCAATCAACCTTTTATTGATTATCTGGAATTTACCGTTATCATCGACACGCATCCCTTTTAAATCAATGCCGTTGTGCTGAAAAACAAACCCTTGCTCCGCCACGACTAATTTCACATCTTTTTTAGCCAGAAGATAGATCAACGCACGGGCGATTTTATCTTTCTCTCCGATACCCAAATCTTTCACTTCATCAAAAAACATTCTCGTTTCTTTCAATTTGTGAAAATGCTCCCGGTCCATGGAAGCAAGCAGCTGTTTTATCTTTTTCCAGCGGTACAAAACCCTCGCCGAATTCGCGAGAGACTTTAACTCTCGGAAAGCCTGCGCTTCGCGCTGCGCCGGTTTATCCTCATCTTTCTTGGGCACCGAAGCATCATCGAGCTTCCGCTGCAGGCTAATAACGCTTTCCGCGAGTTTAGCGATCGCGTCAACATCGTAATCGATATTTTCCGGATCTTTATTCGCACGCTCCAAAATCTTAATTAAGATTCCATGAGTTTCCCCTAAGATCGGATTGAAATTATCCGGATGATTAAACGTAAGCATGAACGCGCTGCGGTAAAACGGCGCCGCGATTTTCTCATTATTCTGATGCCATTCCAGGATGGAATGCAGCGGCATAAATTCAATCTTTGGCCTGCCGTCCGGCTTGGGCTTAAGCGCGGCCCTCTGCTGATCGTTCAGGATATAAATAAAAGCTCCGGCAAACTCATAGTTGAACGCGTCCCGCGAAAGGAAATGCATTCCTTGTTCGTCATATTCGATATTCTCTTGATTATATTTACTTGTGCCCGCTTTTTTCTGTCCATAAGGAAGCTTTGGCAGGCGGCACAACTGTTCCGCGCTGAGCGATATCCCCAGCCTGTCCCGGATTATCCGGCAGGCCGCCGATGGATAATCTTCGCCCTGCTTCAAATGTCCGGTTACGGCCAATTCCGTAGTGATAATGGGTCCGAACTGAATAATTTCTCCTCCGATCTCGACTCCCCCCCGGTCGCTGCGAGGCTCGACCAGGACATTGCCCTCCGCATCCAAAATCAACACCTGCACATTCGCATGCCATCGGCCTTCTTCATGCGCCTGCCTGAAACTGACCGGTTTCCCCTGCATTCTATCCCGTAACTCCCCCAATACCTTTTCCCGTTCCGCCTCTTTTGCCGATATCTTCAGCTCCCCGGCATTGTGCACGGATGCGAGCATATTACTATCGATCTTTCCATTTTCATTTATCAGCCCCAGTTTTTCTAAATCATTCCAAATAAGACCCGGCGACAGGAATGGAACGATCGCGCTCAAATCTTCTTTCAGGATATATCCCGCGGGCACGTTCTCTCCGTTTTTGGGATCAATACGCTGAATATTCCAAAATTTCCGGCATTCTTCGGTTTGCCCGGTTTTGATCGCTTCTATTTTTTGAGCATAATCGCTTATTGTTTTTAAGAAATTCGAATCTGATTTAAAACCGCTGGATCTCAATATTTCTTCAGCTTTAATCCATTTCGCGCACAGATCATTGGCTTTTTTCAGATTCCACAGCATCCGGTTCGTATTGCTTTCTACCCCCTCGGAAATAGAAGCTTCATAATATCTTTTAATCGCTTCCAGATCTTCCTGCCACGCGGTATGATCTTTTATCTGTTCTAATGTCTGGGCAAACTCCCGGGTAACCCCCGGCTCGCTTAATATGATTTTAGACCTGAAATCAAAGTAAAAATTATCAATATTGATATTAACCCGCGGAGAAAGCATGTCCGTAACCCGCAAAGCTGCCTGCGCATCCGCCGGAAATATGGACACGCAAAAAAATGAATATACCAGCAGCAAAGCCAGTACTCGTTCCCTGAGCCGTTTTCCGCGGCACATAATAAATAGCCGCTCTCGCATATTTTGAATCATGACTTCATAAATCCTCCTAAAAAAAGCTTACCAAGTATATCATATAAATATAATTATAGCTAATCTGAATTAGTCTGGAATTATAACCGGCCGGGGGTGTTACGAAATGATACTAATGTCTTACCTAAGTATTTGAAAAATAATCAGATGCGGCCCGAGAGCTAAGATTGACCTTATCTTCACCTGCAAGGTGAAGGTAAGGTTTGGTTTAGAACGTTAACTCTATCAAAGCGTTATGGAAAACGGCTTAATATAGAACTTTTTATTCTACGTCCTAATTGGAAGCATTCCACCATAGCCCCAACGGACCGATAGTGGCTTCCCTTGCTCCTTGGAGGACCAGGCAGTCCTCCGGCGCTCACTACATAGGGAAAAACTATCTTTTCCCCAAAAACTTTTTTATGGTTCGAGTCCCTGCGGGCAAAAAAAATACCCCCTGAAATAGGGGGTTATTTTTTTGGCTGCCTCGCATGGACTCGAACCATGAATACTTGCTCCAGAGGCAAGCGTGTTACCATTACACCACGAGGCAGCAATGTCTCTGGATTTTACTATCTATTTAAGCATTTTGCCAGTCAACCGGCGGCTTGGTCATACTCAGGCTGTCGCTCAACATCATCCGGAGCTCTCTCTGGCCCTGAATATTCCGCAAATGGTTAAGCCGGCGTTCCGCGTCGGTTTTCGCCATAAAACATTCGTAAAAAACCATCTGATATTCACGGCTGATTTGTTTCTGTTCCGCCGTGCTTTTACGCAAGTCATCGCTTACGCCGCAACAGAATTCATCGCGTTTACGATTATAAAAAACATGCAGATAGTACATATATATTTCGTTTAGTTATGCCGCTCCCCGGGGGCAAAACCCGGCGGTCGAAGCAGGCGTGGATAAAAGAATATCAGAGTTTATCCAATTTGTCAAACATCAGGCTGCGGCTGCGAATTTTTTTGGCCACCTTGTCCAGCCGGGCGATCGTCCTATCTTTGCCGAGAAACGCGATAACCTCAAATATCCCAGGACTTACCGTGCCGCCGGTCAATGCTACCCGGACCGGATGGATCAGCTCGCCGGCAGACACCTTGAGGTCCTCGATAACCGCCCGCATCGCATTTTCAATGTCCCCGGGGGTAAACGAATCGAGCCCTTCCAGCGCCGATTTAAGTTTCTCCAGATACAGCGCGGACTGTTCCGCGCTGAGAAAACTTTTAACCGCTTCTTCATCATAATGCACCGCATCATTGAAAAAAAACCCGGTCATCTGCGCGAATTGCTCCAGCGTGCTGAAACGGGTTTTATAAAGCCCGATCAGGCCGCTTAGCCACTGCCGGTCAAAGGTATCCGCGATAAATCCCTTCTCGGTTAACCCCGGCACCAGCAGGTCAATCAGCTTTTCGTTATCCAGATTTTTAATGTACTGGCCGTTAATCCAGTTCAATTTGGTGATATCAAACACCGCCGCGGTTTTATTTACCCGCTTAAGCGAAAAATCCTTGACCAAAGTCTGCAAGGTAAAGATCTCGCGGTCGTTTCCCGGAGACCAGCCCAGCAATGCCAGGTAATTCACCAGCGCCTCCGGCAAATATCCCTGACGGCGGTATTCGCTGATCGCGGTTGCCCCATGCCGTTTGGACATACGCGATTTATCCTCGCCGAGAATCATCGGGATATGGGCGAATTTCGGCGGCTTCAAGCCCAAAGCCTCATATAGAATAATCTGTTTGGGGGTATTGGCGATATGATCGTCGCCGCGGATAATATTGGTAACCCCCATCAGCGCGTCATCGACCACACAGCAGAAATTATATGACGGCGATCCATCCGATTTTATCAACACCTGATCCTTGAGCTGTTCGGCATCGATCGCGATTTCGCCGTGAATAACATCGAAAAACCGGATTTGCAGATTCTCCGGGATCTTATAAATAATTGCCGTACCGTCCTGATAAGCTTTTCCGCTCTCCAATAATTTTTGAGCATGTTCTTTATAGATAGCAAAGCGTTCGCTCTGATGATGCAGTTCATCCCAATCCAGGCCCAGCCATTTCATACTGCCCAGGATTTCTTCGATAAAACGCTCTTCCGAACGATTCAGGTCGGTATCTTCGATGCGCAAAATAAATTTTCCCTTGGTGGAACGCGCGAACAGCCAGTTGAATAATGCGGTGCGGGCCCCGCCGATATGCAGGAACCCGGTCGGTGAAGGCGCAAAACGTACTACATTCATGAGCGTAACTCCCTTATTATGATTTTTTATTTAAGAATTTTTTAACCGAAGCCGCAATCCCCGCGGCATTCAGGCCGCATTTGGCCAGCAAGCCGTCCCGTTTCCCGTGTTTAAGGAATTCATCCGGAAGCCCGAGCATATGCACCTGCGGCGGATTATCGAGGTTATTCTGCAAATATTCGGCTACCCCGCTGCCGAAGCCGCCGTTGATCACCCCGTCTTCAACCGTGATAAAAACTTTAAACCGACGGGCTTTTTCCTGAAGCATATCCACGTCCAACGGTTTTACGAACCGCGCGTCCACTACCTCCACGCTTATCTGTTCCTTATCCAGCAGCGCGGCGGCTTCCATCGCCGGGGCAACCATGCTTCCCAACGCGATAAGCAGCATATCCTTACCCGGGCGCATCAGGCGTGACCGGCCCAAAGTAATGATCGCATTGGTCTTTTCCCGTCCGAAATCCGGGACGCAATCTTTAGGAAATCGGATCGCGCAGGGCGGTTTCAATAACATTGCCAGTCCCAGCATGCGCTCCAATTCTTCCTTATCCGAAGGCGCCATGACAATCATATTCGGGATCAGCCGTAAATAAGCAAGGTCGAACACCCCGTTATGCGTCGGCCCGTCATCCGGAACAATCCCGGCGCGGTCCAGGACAAAAACAACCGGTAATTTTTGCAAACACACATCATGAATGATCTGGTCGAAACTCCGCTGCAGAAAAGTGGAATAAATCGCGACCACCGGTTTGAACCCGCTGCGGGCCACTCCGGCGGCAAATCCAACCGCGTGTTCCTCGGCAATACCGGTATCGAAGAACCGGGCGGGGAACTGTTCCCCGAATTTTTCCAACCCGGTACCTCCGGGCATAGCCGCGGTGATCGCCACGATTTTTTCGTTCTTATTGCCCAGCTCCAGCATTTTTTCCCCAAAAACCTCGGTGAACGATTTTCCGGAAGCACAGGCCATAGCCCCGGAACTGACTTCGAATTTACCCGCGCTGTGGTATTTGGAAGGAAAATTCTCGGCATGCGAGTATCCCTTGCCCTTCTTAGTCAACACATGGATCAACACCGGTTCTCCCAACTCGGCCACACTGTTGAAAGTCGAGATCATCGAGGGGATATCCTGTCCGCTGATCGGCCCGAAATAGCGGAATCCCAGTTCTTCAAACCACATCCCGGGCACCAGCAGGTTTTTCAACGCCCGCTCCAGGCGTTTGGCCGCGCGCAGGGTCCGAAAACCGAACCAGGGCACTCTTTTGAGCAATTTTTCCACATCGTGCCGGATACGGTTATACACCGGACTGGTGGCGACCCGGTTCAAATATTTACTTAACGCCCCGATCGGAGCGGAAATACTCAACTCATTATCATTCAGGATTACCATGATATCTTTATTAAGGTGGCCGGTATGATTCAAGGCCTCAAATGCCATGCCGTTGGCCAAAGACGCATCCCCGATAACCACGGCGATGCGGCGTTTGCCGACATTGACCAGGTCCCGGCCGCAAGCCAAACCTAACGCCCAGGAAATCGACGTGGAACTGTGCCCCACCGTAAAATAATCATACACCGGGGTTTCATCGATATCCGGAAATCCGCTGATACCGCCGGGCTGACGCAAAGTGGAAAAATCTTTTTTCCGGCCGGTAAGGATCTTATGGGTATACGCCTGGTGCCCGACATCCCAAAGGATAATATCATCCGGCATGTTCAGGCAATAATGCAGGGCGATCGTCAATTCGACCGTACCCAGATTGCTGGCCAGGTGCCCGCCGTTCTTCGATACGGTCTCGATGATCAACTCGCGTATCTCACGGCCCAGCTGTTCAAGCTGCGGCATGGATAATTTTTTCAAATCGTACGGTTTTTCGACTTTATCGAGTATTTTTTCCATAGTTTGGGTTACTCTGCGGCCTCGCGGGTTTCTTCATCGAATTCCTTAAGCTCAAAACCGGTTCCCTCTTTTTTCAGCAATAGATCGACCTTCTTTTTCGCTTCTTCCAGTTTTTTATTGCACACGGCAATCAGCTTCATTCCTTCTTCATAATGTTTTAACGACATGTCCAGCGATACGTCTTCGCTCTCCAGGTCCTCGGCAATTTTCTCCAAACGCTGTAAAGCCTGCTCAAACGATAATTCTTTCATGACCGACATTCCTCCACCTGGCTTATAATAACACCTTTATTCAATTTTGTCTCTATTCGATCGCCTTTTTTCAATCCGCCGGTATCTTTCAATACCTGCCGCGTCTCCTGAACGCAGGTCACGCTATAACCGCGGGAAAGAATCGCCAATGGGTTCAGATTATATAAACGCGAACTTATCTGCCGCAATAACCCTTCTTTGGTACGCAGAGTATGCGCCATCAACATCGGCAGGGCTTTATCCGCTTGAGCGACCTTCTGTTCCGCCTGGTCAATAATCCCGCGCAGACTGATAATACGACTGGTCGCCTGCTGTACCCGGGCCTGGTGGGCCTTTACCGCATGCACCATCCCGACCTTTATCGCCTTATCCAGGCTGTCCAGGCGCTGTTGGTACTGTTCGACGATAAGGTGCGGCCGGCGCAAAGCATAACTGCCGACGATACGGCTGAAACGCGACCGGGACCCGGTAAGCTGTTTAGTAATAGCTTCATTCAGCCGCTTACGGAATATATCCAGAGTGGTCAGCAATCGAGTTTTTTCCTGAACCACCAGCTCCGCGGCCGCCGACGGGGTGGGGGCGCGGACATCCGCGACAAAATCACAAATCGTATAATCGATCTCATGACCGACCGCGGAAATAACCGGGATCCGGGAATTATAGACCGCACGCGCAACCGCCTCCTCATTAAACGGCCACAGGTCTTCCATGCTGCCGCCGCCTCTGCCGACAATGATCACATCGACATCGCCGTAAGCGTTAAGATCGGCGATTCCCCGGGCAATATCTTCGACCGCGGTCTTGCCCTGGACCAAACTCGGCCGGACAATAATATGAACATTGGCATAACGCC
>JAQULA010000081.1 GCA_028718845.1 Candidatus Omnitrophota bacterium | reverse complement strand
GATGAAATAGATAGATATTTGGAATAAAATTCTTATTTATTCTCGATAAAGCTAAAAAACCGCTAAATTTTCCTGAAAATAAAGCTTGCGGTACGAAAAATAATATGTTAGATTCTAATAGCATAATTTAGCACTCCTCTAATGAGAGTGCTGATAAACAAGGGAGGAGGAGATATGAAGATTAAGCCATTGGGTGACAGGGTGCTGGTAAAAGTTCTCGAAGCTGAAGCGAAGACTAAAGGCGGGATCTTGCTGCCGGACACCGCAAAGGAAAAGCCTCAGGAAGCGGAAGTGATCGCGGTCGGTCAGGGGAAGGTCCTGGAAACTGGAAAGATCCAGGCTCCGGAAGTAAAGGTGAAAGATAAAATATTGTTCGGGAAATATTCCGGAACGAATGTTACCACCAAAGACGGTGAAGAATATCTGATTCTGCGTGAAGAAGATATTTTGGCAATTATCGGTTAACAACGACGAGTTTTACAGGAGGTTAAATATGGCGAAACAGCTTTTATTCGGGGAAGAGGCTCGCAGGGAAGTGCTCAAGGGAGTTGAGCAGCTTGCCAGGGCGGTTAAAGTGACTTTAGGGCCGAAAGGCAGAAATGTGGTACTGGACAAAAAATTCGGTTCGCCGACGATCACAAAAGACGGCGTTACCGTGGCCAAGGAAATTGAATTAAAGGATCCGTATCAGAATCTCGGCGCGGAACTGGTCAAGGAAGTTGCTTCCAAAACCAGCGATATTGCCGGTGACGGTACGACCACGGCGACCGTTCTGACCGAGGCGATTTTTCGCGAAGGTCTGAAGAACGTCACTGCCGGTGCCAATCCGATGTCGTTAAAGCGCGGAATTGACACCGCGGTTGAAGCGGTGGTGAAGGAACTGAAAAAGTTTTCCAAACCGATCAAAGACAGAAAAGAAGTTGCCCAGGTGGCGACGATTGCCGCCAACAGCGATGTTGCGATCGGCGACCTGATTGCCGAGGCAATGGAAAAGGTCGGCAAAGACGGGGTTATCACCGTTGAAGAAGCAAAATCCATGGCCACGACCCTGGATGTTGTTGAAGGGATGCAGTTCGACCAGGGATATTTGTCCCCCTATTTCGCTACGGATACCGACCGCATGGAATGTTTGCTGGAAGATCCGTTTATCCTGATTCATGAAAAAAAGATCTCGGCATTGAAGGATTTATTGCCGTTACTGGAAAAAATCGCCCGTTCCGGCAAACCGCTGTTGATTCTTGCCGAAGATGTGGAAGGCGAAGCGCTGGCCACTCTGGTGGTTAATAGAATCCGCGGTACTTTGGCTGCCTGCGCAGTAAAGGCTCCCGGATATGGCGATAGAAGAAAAGCCATGCTGGAAGATATTGCCATCCTGACCGGCGGAAAAGCGATTACCGAGGAATTGGGGCTGAAACTGGAAAATATCGATATTTCCGACCTGGGCCGCTGCAAACGCGTGCGTATCGATAAAGAAAATACCACGATTGTTGAAGGCGCGGGTAAAACCAGCGATATTACCGGACGGATCAACCAGCTCAAGAAACAGGTGAGCGACAGCGATTCCGATTATGATAAAGAGAAACTGCAGGAACGCCTGGCAAAATTAGCCGGCGGTGTGGCAGTGATCAATGTCGGCGCGGCAACTGAGACTGAAATGAAGGAAAAGAAAGCCCGCGTTGAAGACGCGCTGCATGCGACCCGTGCCGCGGTAGAGGAAGGTATTGTTCCCGGCGGCGGCGTTGCTTTTATCCGTACGGCAGCCGTGCTGGAAAAACTGAAACTTCCCGGTGACGAGCAGATCGGCGTGGATATTGTCCGTAAGGCGCTGGAAGCACCGATCCGTCAGCTGGCGGAAAATGCCGGACTGGAAGGTTCCGTGGTCGTGCAGAGAGTAAAAGCGGAAAAGGGCAATAAAGGCCTGGATGTAAACAAAAATGAATATGTCGATATGATCGAAGCGGGTATCCTGGACCCGGCAAAAGTAAGCCGCAGCGCATTGGAAAATGCCGCGAGTATCGCCGGCTTGCTGTTGACGACCGAAGCGATGATTACCGACATCAAAGAAGATGAAAAAGCTGCGCCGGCAATGCCTCCGATGGGCGGCATGGGCGGAATGGGTGGAATGGGCGGCTATTAATTCCGATTTAGCACTCAAAAACCCGCAGGAAGTTGCCTTCCTGCGGGTTTTTAATTATTTGACATCATTATGCTTTTATGTTACTATACAAATTCATAATTTTCCGGAGCGAGGGTGTGGTTTTAAGCCGTTTTAAGACAAATTTTTACGAAGGGAGGCAGAGCAATGGCTGAATTTATCGGTCGAGGCCGAAAGGCCCGGCGTTGTTATGGTTTTGACGAAATTGCGCTGGTCCCGGGAATGATCACGATTAATCCTAACGAGGTTGATACCAGTTTTATTCTGGGCGGAAAAACATATAAAGTGCCGATTCTGGCGGCGGCAATGGACGGGGTGGTTGATGTCGATTTTGCCGTAAAGATGGGTAAATTAGGCGGCCTGGCGGTGTTGAATTTGGAAGGGGTGCAGACGCGGTATGAAAACCCCGATGAAGTGCTGGACACTATCGCCAAGGCCAGTCCGGAAGAAGCGACCAAACTGGTTCAGGGGATTTACAATGAGCCGATAAAAGAAAAGCTGGTCGCGGTGCGGATCAGCCAGATAAAAGAGAAGAAAGTCCCCTGCGTGGTCAGCGCGATCCCCCAGCGGGCGGAACGTTTCGGCGCCATAGCCCAGGATGCCGGCGCGGATGTTTTTATCGTGCAGTCAACGGTGACTTCGGTGCATCATATCTCCACGGAATACAAGGCGCTTGATCTAACCAAATTTTGCGGCAAAATGAAAGTCCCGGTAATCATCGGCAATTGCGTTACCCATGACGTGGCTTTGGAATTATTCGCCACCGGCGCGCAGGGATTGCTGGTGGGCATCGGTCCGGGCGCTGCCTGTACTTCGCGCGGGGTATTGGGTATCGGGGTGCCGCAAGTTACGGCTACCTGTGATATCGCCGAAGCGCGCGATTTCTATTTCAAGAAAACCGGACAATATGTTCCGATCATTACCGACGGCGGCATGAGTATCGGCGGGGATATCTGCAAGGCATTTGCCTGCGGTGCGGACGCGGTCATGGTCGGTTCGGCGTTTGCCCGGGCCAAAGAAGCTCCCGGACGGGGCTATCATTGGGGGATGGCGACACCGAATGCCAATCTGCCGAGGGGAACCCGTATTTTTGTCGGAACGACCGGAAGCCTGGAAGAGATCCTGTTCGGGCCGGCGCGTTTGGACGACGGTTCCCAGAATCTGGTGGGCGCGTTACAGCTGTCGATGGGTTCGGTCGGAGCGAAGACGATCAAGGAAATGAATCTCACGGAAATTATCATCGCTCCTTCGATTCAAACCGAAGGAAAAATTTTTCAACGTGCCCAGCGGGTAGGAATGGGAAAATAGGCTGCGCTGATATCCTGGGCAGGGGGCCGATGCCTGAGCTTAGGCCGCGCGGCATAATGACAAAGGAATTAAAATGAAACGGACACATACATGCGGTCAATTGACGCTTGAAGATGCCGGCCGCGGCGTAATACTCTGCGGGTGGGTACACGCGCGCCGAGACCACGGCGGTTTGATTTTTATTGATGTGCGGGACCGGGAGGGTATCACTCAAATCGTATTTGATCCGCGGGCGAATGAATCCCTGCACGCGATTGCCGAAACGCTGCGCAACGAATTCGTGATCGGTGTGTCCGGAAAAGTAAGCAAACGGCCGGAAGGAACGGAAAACACCCGGATCACCACCGGAGCGATCGAAGTGCTGGTGGAGTCTTTGGAAATATTGAATCGTTCGAAACCTTTGCCTTTCGAGGTCAATGACGATAAAGATTTGAGCGAAGAACTTCGGCTTGCCTACCGGTTCCTGGATTTACGCCGCACCCATATGAAAAACAATATTATCCTGCGTTCCCGGGTCATGAAGGTCATGCGCGACTTTCTCGACCGTGAAGGGTTTATCGATATCGAGACCCCGATTTTAACCAAAAGCACTCCGGAAGGGGCGCGTGATTATCTGGTGCCCAGCCGGGTGAACCCGGGCATGTTTTACGCTTTGCCCCAGTCTCCGCAGTTGTTCAAACAGATGCTGATGGTTGCCGGTTTTGATAAGTATTATCAGATTGCCAAATGTTTTCGCGATGAAGACCTGCGCAAAGACCGCCAGCCGGAATTTACTCAGCTGGATATCGAGATGTCGTTTCCGGATGAAGAGACGATTTATTCGCTGATCGAACGCTTGCTGGCGGAGATTTTCGAGAAGACCATGGGAAAGAAATTAACCGTTCCTTGCCCGCGTATGCCGCATGCGCAGGCAATGCGGCGCTACGGCTCGGATAAGCCGGATACGCGTTACGGCATGGAGCTGGAGGATCTGCGGGATCTGGTCGGTGGAAGCAATTTCATGGTGTTTAAAAAAGTGCTGGAAAATAACGGGATGGTCATGGGAATTAAGGCCGACGGCGCCGGACAGCTTTCGTTGAAACAGCTGGAAGACCTCACTCAGCAGGCTATCGGCCTGGGGGCGAAAGGTCTGGTCTGGATAAAAGTGTCGGCGAATGAGTTCCAGTCTCCGGTTAAAAAACATCTTGGCGATGAACTGCTGAGAAAACTGGCGGAGAAGTTTTCCGCCCGTGAGGGGGATTTGCTGCTGATCGTGGCCGATGCCCCGGCAACGGCGATGAGCGTGCTCGGACAACTGAGGGTGACGCTGGCCGAACAATTTTTTTCGTTTAAAAAGGGCGAGTTCAGTTTTTTATGGGTCACCGATTTTCCTTTGTTTCATTACAATAACGAGGAAAAACGCTGGGATTCCGAGCATCACCCGTTTACCGCTCCCAAAGCGGAGGACTTGCCGTTGCTTGAGTCCGGTGATTTGGGAAAGATCCGTTCCTGCGCGTATGACTTGGTGGTCAATGGGACGGAATTAGGCAGCGGCAGCATTCGTATCCATCAGCCGGAATTGCAGCAGAAGATTTTCAGCATTCTGGGAATGAGTGACGAGGAAGTAAAAGCCAAATTCGGGTTTTTGCTGGAAGCGTTCAGTTACGGGGCCCCGCCGCACGGCGGAATCGCTCCCGGCCTGGACCGGCTGCTGACGCTGATGACCGACAGCCCAAGTATCCGGGACGTCATGGCGTTTCCGAAAAATCAAAAAGCTCAGTGTTTGCTTACGTCGGCGCCATCGGAAGTTTCCTCCGGGCAGCTGCGCGAACTGCATTTGACAATAAAAGGGTAATACATTATAATAACGTTACTTTGTACAAGCGGTCAATAAAGGCAAACCCGATAATATTCAGGGACGGCCTGGGAGGGGTTGACGATGAGAAAGTTTTTAATAACGGTGTTGGTGATAGGAATGTTCGGAGTGCTCGGCAGCGGTTGCGGAAAGCGGATCCATGTAACCACGATCGAGAAAGAACGCATTGATCAGGATATTGCGGGCGGGAATAAAGGTTATTTCGGCGGCACTCGTCCGCCGGCAACCGAAGAAAAAACCCGGCCGGCCACCCGGGAAGTGTTTCAGGTTGAAGTAGAAATGCCGCCTTACGCGGAATGGAAGAATTATCCGTTTAAACCGACCCAGGATAAAGACGTATCAAGCGGGAACCGCGGCTATATCCAAGGCGGTCCGAACGCAATGTCGAGGCAGGAAGAGACCGAAGCGGAAACTTCCCCGGACATTACTCTGCCGGATGAATCTCCGGAGCCGGTAATGGAATCCCCGGCCCCGGCGGTCAGCATGCCGTCTCAGTCGGCGGGCACGGGTTCTGAGTATAGCCTATATGTTGTACAAAAGGGCGATACCCTGCAGAAAATTTCTGAAAAAGTGTATGGCACGATCAAAAAGTGGAAAAAAATATTTGATTATAACAGCGATTCGCTGAAAAATCCGAATAAAATTTATCCCGGCCAGAAGTTAAAGATTCCACAGCAGTAATCGGCGATAGCCTGAACTGACGAGCATGGAAAAAGTCATAAAACTTCATAGTGATGAAGAAGCCCATCTGCTTTTCGGCCGGCATGATGAAAATTTAAAACTTATCGAACGCGAACTCTCCCTGCAAATAGTTGCCCGCGGCGAAAAGCTTGTTCTTCACGGGGACGAAAATAACCTGATCCTCGGGGGAAAGCTGATTGACGAACTGATCGATGTGATCCGGTTGGGCGGAAATTTAAAAAAAACCGACCTGATTTACGCGTTAAAAGCGATCAAACAGGATGCGTCGCTGGGATTGCATACCATTTATCTCGACCGCGTTGATGTGATGTCGAAACGGCAGTTCGTCACGCCGAAGACCAAAGGGCAAAAGGGTTATATCGATGCCATGCGCGAAAGCGATATTACTTTCGGTATCGGACCGGCGGGGACCGGGAAAACCTATCTGGCCATGGCTATGGCGATTTCCGCATTGAAGAACGAACATGTCGGCAGGATTATTTTAACCCGGCCGGCAGTGGAGGCCGGGGAAAGCCTGGGATACCTGCCGGGCGACCTTTCGGAAAAGATTACGCCGTATCTGAGGCCTTTATACGATGCGCTGTACGATATGGTTGAGGCGGATAAGGTGAAGCTGCTGCTGGAAAAAGGGATCATTGAGGTCGCGCCGCTGGCGTATATGCGCGGACGGACATTGAATGATTCCTTTATCATATTGGATGAAGCGCAAAACAGTACTTCGGAGCAGATGAAGATGTTTTTGACCCGGCTGGGGTTCGATTCCAAAGCGGTGATCACCGGGGACGTGACTCAGGTCGATTTGCCGGCGCACCGTGTGTCCGGGCTGGTGCAGGTACAGTCGGTTTTGCGTGATATCGAAGGTATTCGCTTTGTGTATTTGAACGAGCAGGATGTCGTTCGGCACGAGTTGGTGCAGGATATTATAAAGGCGTATGCGGATTTTCATACGAAAGCGGGAAATCAATCATGAAACATAAGAACGATGAGCAAAAAAACGCGTGGCCGATAAGAAAACCCGGCATCGCCGTGATCGGGGTTTTTCTGATTATTCTGCTTTGCGGCGTGGTTTTTATGGGCAGGGATTTTCCCGGCACGCATTATTTTTTCAAGGAAGGGCAGATCAGCCAGCAGGATGTTTTCGCCCCGTTCGATTTCTCGTTCCAGGATATCGACGGCAAAAAAATCGACGTAACCAGGAATGAGATGATCGTCGAACGCGGGAAACGGGTCGATAAAACCCAGGAGCTGGCGATGCTTCAGCTGGATAAAGGTCAAGGCGAGCCGAAAAGCCTGCATTATTTCCTCGGTATCGGTTTTTTGCTGATTATTTTCGCGGTAATCATTCTGACCTATGCCAGTGTTCATGTCCCGGTGGTGTTGTATGAAACGAAAAACATTGTGCTGCTTTGTCTGCTGGTACTGCTGCTTGTCCTGGGGGCAAAAGCGATTATTATCGCCGGCTGGCCGTTATATCTTATTCCGATCGCAAGCATGTCGATGCTGGTGGCGATTCTGATCGATCCCGGGGTAGCATTGATGATAACGATTATCGTAAGCA
>JAQULA010000080.1 GCA_028718845.1 Candidatus Omnitrophota bacterium | reverse complement strand
CGGCCGGACTGGTGCCTTTCCCGTCAGCGGCTCTGGGGAGTGCCGATCCCGGTATTTTATTGCAGCCATTGCCATACGCCGGTTTTAGACGGCACGGCGATCGAACATGTTGCCAAAATAGTGGAAAAAGAGGGGACAAACAGCTGGTTTATCCGGCCGGCTCAGGAATTGCTTCCGAAAGGTTTTGTTTGCCGCCATTGTAAAAAGAATGAGTTCACTAAAGAGAAAGATATTCTGGATGTTTGGTTCGATTCCGGGGTTAGTCATCAGGCGGTAGTCAAAGCCAACGCGCTGCTGCAGTATCCGGCGGATCTGTACCTGGAAGGTTCGGACCAGCATCGCGGGTGGTTCCAGGCGGCATTGATCACGGCGATGGCGATCGACGAGTGCGCTCCGTTTAATGAAGTATTGACCCATGGATTTACGGTCGACGGAGAAGGGCGCAAGATGTCCAAGTCGCGCGGTAATGTTATCGCGCCGCAGCAGGTTATCGAAAAGCTGGGCGCCGATGTATTGCGGTTGTGTATTGCTTCATCCGATTACAATGACGATGTGCGCATGTCCGGGGAAATTCTGGCCCGGGTGAGCGAAAGCTATCGTAAAATCCGCAATACGCTTAAATACGCTTTGGGAAATCTTTTCGATTTCGATCCCGGTCGTGATTCGCTGGCTTATGAAGACTTGGTCGAGGTCGACCGCTGGGCTTTGTCCGAGCTGCATACTCTGATCAAACAGGTGACGGCCGCCTATGATAAATTTGTTTTTCACCAGGCGGTAAAGCTTATATATAATTTTTGTGTCGTGCAAATGAGTTCGTTCTATCTGGACGTACTCAAGGACCGTTTGTACACGTTTGCCCCGGATTCCCGTCAGCGCCGTTCGGCCCAGACCGTATTACACGAAATTTTAATGACCATCATTGCCTTGACGGCCCCGGTATTGTCGTTTACCGCGGAAGAGGCTTACGGTTTCAGCAAAAGCCGCAAAGCGGACAGCGTGTTTTTGACCGCGTGGCCGCAGCTGCGGGAAGATTATATTAATAAGGAATTGCACGCGACCTGGAAATTTCTGCTGGACGTGCGTAATTGTGTTTTGAAAACGCTTGAAGAAGCCCGGGGGGCGAAGCTGATCGGGAACAGCCTGGAGGCCAAAGTTGTGTTGTCTTGTTCTCCATCGGCGGTACGGATGGCGGAATTGCTGCGTGGTTACCAGGAACAGCTTCCGTCGGTTTTTATCGTCTCCGCGGTAGTTATCGATTCCGGTATTGACACTGAAGAAGTGCCGGTATATAATATTGACCTCTTAAAGGATGATACTCCTTGTGAAAGCGGCCAACTGCGAGTGAAGGTGGAAAAAGCTTCCGGAGATAAATGTATCCGATGCTGGAACTATTCGACGAGCGTCGGATCGAACAAGCAACATCCTGCGTTGTGTGGCCGCTGCTGCGACAATGTAAGGTAGAGAAAGGAGCACGGAATCGTGAATAAAAAGGAATCGAAAGATTTTAAGAAAAAACTATTGGATTTACGGGAAAAAATCACCGATGAAATGAAGCATTTAGGCGGAGACAGCCTGAAGAAATCACAGCGGGATGCCAGCGGTGATTTATCCGCGTACACGTTTCATATGGCCGACGTAGCCAGCGATAGTTTCGACCGTGAGCTGTCCTGGGACCGGGCCAGTGTCGAACAGAAAGTGTTGTTTCATATCGATGATGCTTTGAAACGCATCGAAGATGGAATTTACGGTGATTGTGAGAATTGCGGTAAAAAGATAAATAAAGAACGTTTAAAAGCCATTCCTTACGCTAAACTTTGTCGCCAGTGCAAAGAAACTCTCGAAAAAAAATAGCAGGCCTGCCTATGGTCATGATGTTTATGCTCCTAAGCGCGGGGCTGGTGTTTATCGACCAACTCACCAAATTTGCCGTGCTCAGACGCATGCATCAGAGCGAAAGCATTCCGGTGATCCATAATGTTTTTCATCTTACTCTGGTGTATAATACCGGATCGGCCTTCGGGGTGCTGCGCGAGCAGAATTGGATCCTCATTTATGCTTCGATTATTGCCATTATCGGGATTATCTTTGTGTTGCTGCACCGGCCGCGGGTTTATTGCGGGAAATACCTTTACCTGTGGCATTACGGTCTCCTGTCTATTCTTTCCGGAGCGACCGGTAATTTGATCGATCGCCTGCGTCTGGGCTATGTCGTCGATTTTCTGGATTTCCGGATCTGGCCGGTATTTAATGTGGCCGACAGCCTGATCACCTGCGGGGTCGGGGTGTTGTTGTTCCTGGTATTTCAAAAAGAGGAGCTCAAGGACTGATGCACCCGGTAATTATTTCTTTCGGCTGGTTTTGCCTTTATTCCTACGGCCTTATGGTCGCGCTCGGTATCCTGATTGCGTCCTGGCTGCTGCAGCGGGCTGCGATTCGGCAGGGGTTGTCCGCGGAAACGGTCCTGGATGTGATATTTTGGGTTGTGCTCTGCGGACTGGCCGGAGGCAGGCTTTTATATGTCCTGCTGAATATCGAGTCTTACCGGAGCGTTCCCTGGGAAATCATCAAATTGTATAAAGGAGGCCTGGTGTTTCAGGGAAGTTTTATCGCCGGCCTGGCGGCCGCGGTCGCATTTATCAAAAAAAATCGTCTTCCGCTGTTAAAAACACTGGATCTTTTCGCGGTGTATCTGCCGTTGGCCCATGCTTTCGGCCGCGTCGGTTGTTTTCTTAACGGCTGTTGTTTCGGCCGGCCTACCCACCTGCCTTGGGGGGTGATGTTCCCGGATTTTTTAGTCCCGGTTCATCCGACGCAGCTATATTCGGCTTTTTTTTTAGTGTTGATTTTCGCGGTATTGCGGACGGGAGAACGGGCCAAACGGTTTGACGGACAGATGCTTTTTTCCTACCTGATGCTTTACGGCGCGATGCGGTTTGTCATGGAGTTCTTCCGGGGGGATAACCCGGCGGTGGCAGGAGGATTGAGTGTTTTTCAGTATATCAGCGCGGGAATGTTCCTGAGCGGGATAACCCTGTTCGGGTATTATGCCCGCAAACAACCGGGGAAAACGTCATGACCGATAAATTTTCATTGATCGTGGAGGAGGCGGATGCGCATCAGCGTATCGATAAGTATCTCGGGGATAAACTTAGCGGCCGCTGTTCCCGTTCTCTGATTAAAAAAATGATCGAGCAGGGAAAGGTTTGGCTTAACGGCGACCCGGTCAAAGCGCACCATAAAATCAAACCGAATGACCGCATCGAAGGTTCATGGGTGGAAGAACTTACGGTGTCGGATGTCCCGGCCATGGATATCCCTCTGGATATCGTATATGAAGATGAGCATCTTATCGTGCTCAATAAACCGCCGGGAATCGTCGTGCACCCGGCGGCCGGGCATTTCGATGATACGTTGGTCAACGCGCTTTTATTTAAAACCAAAAATCTTTCCGATGTTTACGGCACCCTGAAATTGGGTATTGTCCATCGCCTGGATAAAGATACGTCCGGCCTGCTGGTCGTGGCAAAAGATAACGTAACCCACGGGGCTTTGTCGGAACAGTTCAAACAGCACGCGGTCAAAAAGATATACATCGCGATTGTTCGGGGCATTGTCGAGCATGATGAGGGGGTTATCGATGCTCCGATAACCCGCAGTCCGTTTAATCGAAAAAAAATGACGGTGATGCAGAGCGCGGCACGCCAGGCCGTCACCAACTATCGGGTTATTAAGCGCGCCGCCGATTTTACGGTGCTGGAAGTGCAGCCGAAGAGCGGCCGTACGCATCAGATCCGCGTACACATGGCTCATATCGGTCATCCGTTGGTATCCGATCCGGTGTATGGCGGTAAGGCCGCGGTATTCGGTTTGCCGCGTCAGGCCCTACATGCCAAGATCCTCGGGTTTACCCATCCGGATACCCAGGTGTACCTGGAATTTGAAGCTCCGGTTCCGGAGGATATGGCCCGGATCATCCGGATGAATGCGTTACCGCGGCCGGAAGCAGCGTGCGGCGGCTGAGGCCCGGAGAAAGCGTCCGAACCGGCGTGAAACTTCTTGCCCGCCGTGAGGTTTAATGCTACAATATTGCCGTATTGGAATTGGTGAGACCAGGGAGGGTTTATGAACACAAGAAGCGTGATTACCGAGCGCGATATCATAAAAGAAGTCGGCAGTATTTGCGCCTGTAACGCGACCCATGCGTTTTCACAGATGATCAATCGTTCCATCCTGCTGGAAGCTCCGCAATTAGAGATTGTAAAATTCAAGGATATCGATACCATCCTTCAAAGCAAAGATAATATCGTCGTCGGTGTCCACTGCCAGATTCTTTCCGGGGTTTTGGGGCAGGTGTCCCTGCTGTTTAAAGAAAAGAGCGCCTATGAGTTCGTTTCGATTTTTGCCGCCAAGGGCAAACACAATGCCGGATTCCTGACTCAATTGGGCGTATCGACGATCAAGGAAATCGGCAATGTGGTGGTTTCGGCCTATGCCGGAGCGATGAGTTTATTGATGGAAATATCGGTTATCCCCTCGATACCCGTGCTTTCCAGCGGACCGTTGAATGAGGTCATCCGGTTCGGGATGACTAATTTTCAGGCGAATGACAAGATCTTAGTGCATACGATGGTCTTTCGCGATAATGAGCGTAAGATCAGCGGTTCATTTTATCTGGTACTGGAGCCGAATACGGCTAATAATATCAGCGAAGTTATGCGGCAGCAGCTGAAAAAGATAAAAGACATCAAATCGAAAATCAAAGGAGTTTCCCCGTCATGAGAGCGCATAATGTCATGGAAGATATTGTATCGAAATATCTTGATGAAATGTTTTCCATGCGTTTCGATATTTGTACCTGCGATATTTGCCGCCAGGATGTTATGGCCTATGTGCTGACGCGTCTGTCTCCGAAATACGTAACCGGCGATTCCGGAGCGGTGAACACTTTGATGGAGCAGGTCCGGGCGGAACAATCGTCGCTGGTCTTAAAGGAAATCGTGAACGCGGTCCGCCTTATCAGCGAACATCCGCGCCATCAAAAAGGGCAGGACCACGAGGAAGCGTATCAATTACTGATGAAGCAGATCAAGATCGACCGCGGCGCCGACTTTTCGCAGTATCGCGACCGGGTTTTGAAACGCCGGATCGCCTTACGCATGCGGGCGCATGAAGTCAAATCATATTCGGAGTACCTGCAGGTATTGATTCATACCCCGGAAGAATATGAACATTTGTTCGAAGTCCTTACCATCAACGTTTCCTCGTTTTTCCGGGATAAATCGGTATGGGACCAGCTCCGGGATGAAGTGTTTCCGGAAATAATCCGGGCCAAGCGGGCTCAGCATGGTTTGAAGAAAATCAGGATCTGGAGTGCCGGCTGTTCCCACGGGGAAGAGCCGTATTCACTGGCGATTCTTTTATACGAACTGCTGGAAAACGACGATGCCGGCATCCGGGTCGAAATTATCGGAACGGATATCGACAAAGAATGTCTGCGCCAGGCGGAAAAAGGCCGTTATGGACTGGAAAGCATGAAAGGAATGTCTCCGCACTATCTGCGGAGATTTTTTATTGCGGTCAAAGACGAATTTCAGGTCGTGCCGCATGTTCAGGCAATGGTGAAATTCAAGGACTGCAACCTTATCACCGACCCGGGGATAGATGCCGTGGATATGGTGATCTGCCGGAATGTATTCATCTATTTTAACCGCAGTCTTCAGGAACACTTGATCATGAAATATTATGATGCCCTGAACAAAGACGGGTTTTTCGTGATGGGTAATTCCGAGAATTTACTCGGCGAGGCCAGGCATGTGTTTAAAGTAATCGACAGCATGCATCGGATTTATCAGAAAATAGAAACAAAACGGCGGTAGGATTTCACCCGGAAGCGGCGCGGGTGGGGGGCCGGTTTTCGTGCCGGTGGGGGCATTGACAACCGGAGGGGAAAAGGTTATAATAACAGCGATATCGGAAAAGGATTTCCCATGGCAACCAGGATGTGGTTGTCATTTTGTTTTATGAGGAATACGACGATGCTGGAGATGAGACTATGTTGATGGAGAAAAGAGGGACCGCGCGTTTGGATAAGGTCATCGACGGGGCATTTTATTCCGCCAGTGACGGGACCGCCGGGGATATGATCGTGACCAATGTCAGCCGCAGCGGATTCCGGGCCGCTTTGAGCCGTACGGTTGTTCCGGGAGATAAAATTCGGTGCGCTCTGCGTTCTTTGCGGCGGGCTATGCCGGTGTTTACCACCGGAAAGGTGGTTTGGGTGCGGGAAAAAAACAAACCGGTTACTTTCGGGTATGATGCCGGGGTGGAGTTAATGGAGACCGATTCGCTTGATAAACAAAAAATAAGCGAATGCGATATCGGAAGCTGGCATATGCGGCACATTGCCGATTATGCTTTGCAGCGGGGGTACCTGGCGAAGAAATTTCCCGAAGCCCGTTCTTGTCCCGTAAGTTTTTTGCCGAGCCTGTTCTTACTTTATGTGGCCGCCGGTGCCGTCGGTGCGCTGCTGCAGCCGTGGTTCGGCCTGGTTTATGCCGGGACCATCGCGGCGTATCTTATGGCGATCTTTTTTTCTTCGATGATCGCGCTGGGAAGCCGCCGGAGCGGACAATCGTTCCTGTTTTACCTTAGACGGTGCGTGACGGTCAGTGCCGGCCGTATCGCCGAGCACCTGGGTTACGGATTGTTTTTTCTGAAAGGATTATTGACCCCGAGCCTGAAAAATATCGGGTCCTGATGTTAAAATGGCATCGAACCACAAGGAGATTGCCATGTGGGTGAATGCTGGAGTGTGGGAAACGACAACGTTGGTGAGACGGTTGTCGTTTTTTATTTATACATCGGCAACCCCGGAGGCGGCATGAAGATATTACTGGTAGAGGATGAACAGCGGATTGCCGGCTTTATCAAACGCGGACTGCGGGAAGAACGCTATGTGGTCGATGTCGCCGGTACCGGAGAACAGGGGCTGTTTTTCCTTAGTGTAAATGCCTATGATCTGATCATTCTCGATATTATGCTTCCGGATATGGACGGGGTCCAATTATGCAAGGACCTGCGCCGAAAAAAAATAACCACCCCGGTTTTGATGCTGACGGCAAAATGCGATATCAGCGACAAGATCTCCGGATTGGATGCCGGGGCCGACGATTATCTGACCAAACCGTTCGCGTTCGAGGAATTTTTAGCCCGGATCCGGGCGTTGCTGCGCCGGGCTACGGACGTGAAAACCACCACCCTGCGGATCGCCGATCTGGAGCTTGACCAGGTATCCCGGAAAATTACCCGCGCCGGCAAACCGATCGTTCTGACCGGGAAAGAATATTCGCTGCTGGAGTATTTTATGGTTCATGCCAACCAGGTAATTACCCGGACAATGATTTCCGAGCATGTCTGGGCCGAGGATTTCGACCGTTTTTCCAACGTTATCGACGTTTATGTCAATTACCTGCGGAATAAGATCGATAAGGGTTTTCCCCGAAAATTAATCCATTCGATCCGGGGAACCGGATATGTCCTCAAGGAAAAATGAGGCCTGATGAAAATAAATTCCATCCGGTTCAAAGTCAAAATACTGCATCTGGTCCTGCTGGGAGCGTTTTTACTGCTCT
>JAQULA010000079.1 GCA_028718845.1 Candidatus Omnitrophota bacterium | reverse complement strand
CACGGCCACGTCCAGGCCGCCGGCGCCGATCGCCAGCATGCCGATGCCGCCTCCGGTCGGGGTATGACTGTCGCTGCCTAATAATGTCTTTCCCGGCTTGCCGAAGCGTTCAAGATGCACCTGATGACAGATCCCGTTGCCCGGACGGGAAAAATAAATCCCGTAGCGGCCGGCCACGCTCTGCAGATAACGGTGGTCATCGGCGTTTTCAAATCCCTGCTGTAAGGTATTATGATCGACATAGCTGACCGAAAGCTCGGTTTTCACTTTGGGTATGCCCATGGCCTCAAACTGCAGATAGGCCATGGTCCCGGTCGCGTCCTGGGTCAGGGTCTGGTCAATGGTAATGCCGATCTCCTGCCCCGGGACCAGTTTCCCGGAACGCAAATGCTTTGCCAGAATTTTGTAAGTAATACTCTTTCCCAATTTTGTACTCCTTGTTTTTCCGTATTGCGTATTGCGTCGCGCGTATTGCGTATTAAGTATTTTTACTTTTACCTTTTTACTTTTTCTTTAACGGTGGACTGTGGTCCATGGTCAGTGGACAATTATTTAATCTCCATCATCTCCGCTTTTCCGCCGCGGTCGATAACAAACACCGCCCGCATTCCCGGCACCTTATGAACAATCTCCTCGGCCTGTGCCCCCGGTCCGCAGACAAACAGCGCGGTGGCCAGGACATCGGCGTCAACACACCGGGGCGCGAACACCGCCACGCTCAGCGCCGGATTTTGTCCGGAGACAGTCCCGGTTTTCGGATCGATGATATGTTTTTTGACGTAATTACCGGAAGTGGTTACCGCTTCATTATTCAAAGGAAATGACGCCAAAATCTCTTTCGTGGAAAACGGATCCTGTAATCCGATCTGCCAGGATTGATTCCCGGCATTGCGGCCAAAGGCAATAATATCGCCGCCGATATCAATGAGGAAATTTTCAATACCCCGGCGGTGTAACTGCGCGGCAGCTTTATCGATACAATACCCGACCGCGATCCCGCCAAGATCGATCTTTGTTTTGGGATCGCTGAAACCGACCGTCTGTTCCGACTTATCAATAATAATACTACCATAGCCGGACTGTCTTTGTAAAGACGTAGCTGTAACGTCAAAAATACCCCGGGTTAGCCCGCTGTAGCACAGGGATTCCGCGATCAATTCCAGCAGGTCCGGGCTGACTTTCTGCGGAACGACAGCCGCGGCAGCGTTCAGCCGGGACAGTTCGCTATCCAGAGAAAAAAAACTGAACCGGCGGTCATATTCATTCAGCCGGGCAAATATTTTATGCACTGCCGCCTGATTTTCCGGGGTATCGGGGATCACCGTAATCCGGGCGGTCGTGCCCATCAGGAGCATTTCTTCGGTGTAACCTTTTTGACCGCCACAGCCACACAGACTGCCAAAAGCAAGACATAAACAAGACACAAGAATAAAGATTCGACTCATCATTATCTCAATCGGTAAAATTGAATCAAAAATAGTGGAATAGCTGACTTATATTATAAAGGTTTCATCGAGGAATAAGCAAGCTTTTTACTGCGAATTAAGGCCGACCTAACATGCATTACGGGGTGTCTGCTTCAGCATAACTACATCCCTAAATGTACACGCAAAGAATCTTCGACTTCGTTTAATTTTTCCTTTGAAACTTTGCCCAATAATTTTACTAATCGGTTTTTATCAACAGTCCTTATTTGGTTGCATTTTACTTTAGAATCTTCCGGGAGACCGGACTCATGAGAAGATACTGGAGTTTCAAAAGGATAGATTTTTTCTGTGCTGGACGTAATAGGAATAACGGTTACAGTTTGCGCAACGTGATTATTTATATCGTTGGAAATTATTAATGCCGGACGAGTTTTATTAATCTCCGAGCCCACGGTAGGATCCAAACAAACTAAATAAATTTCGCCCCTTTTCGGAAACTCCCTCATTCCCAGCCTTCCATTCCGGACTTCTCCCAATCATTATTGAGTTGAGCCTCTTCCTTAGCAGTAGCCCGATACCCTTCTAACAAAAGAGCTTCTAATCTATTGTGTCTTTCCCGTTCAAGTTTTTCTTGCAAGGCTTCTGCTATAAAGCGACTTTTATTTTGCTTTGTTGCCAGTTTTCTTGCTATCTCAACTGGTAATGTAATATTCATACGTGTCATCATATTTATCATCTCCTGTATAAATAATACACTATTTTATGCACATTGTCAATGCGCATAAGATTTATTCAATTCAAATATCCTATCTACAATAAATTAAAATACTTACCCTACCATCCCCTGCGCGGTGAATATTGAGGATATCCGGTTTAAAAGTTACGCTTGCCTGCCTGACTATATAGGCAGGCGTATCGTTTTAAAAGGTATCGATTGCCGGATAAAAAACGTAATACTCACGACTTCCCGCAGTGGCGGGATTCCGAATCAACCCCAGATGAAGCAGCTTCATTCGGGACACGACGCAATACTGAACAAAATTGACAGCAGCAAATTCGAACTCCCCTTCTCCAACCAGCGGGGTTGTCTTGCGAAATCAGGTTTTCTCCAGCACCAAACAGGCAACGATATTGCTGAAATAAGAAGGATACGCCTGCGCGCACTTTTCAATATCAATCCTACCGTTCAACTTCCGGTAAAATAATCCCGCGAGCAACGGATTCAATATCTGAAGACAACGGCACCGGTCGGCAAATTTCCTGACGTTTAATCTCCCGGCACCGAAATAAACACTCTCCTTCAATTTTAAACCGGAAGGTTCTATTATTCTCTCGTAAAGAGCTTTTTCATCGTAATATCTCACAAAGTCGACAAAATCGGAGAACGCCGCATTCCTGTCCGCACCGGCGTTATGCGTCGGCGGAATAATTTCCTTATAATCATTCCGGAACTCTACTGAAACAAAAAGTTTTCCCTTGGGTTTTAGAGTTTTTTTAAATTGGCTGACAATTTTAATATCCTTTTCCCCGCGTAAATGTTCCAGCGTAGAGATGGCGAACACCCGGTCAAACATATCCGCTTCATACGGAAGAACGTCTCCTTCGTATACCGCGTAGGAAAGCATCGGCCTTAACTCAACGTTCAGGCGGCTCATCGCATATTGTTTAAAATCCAGCGCTGATGAGCCGACAACATCCAAACCATAGGTCTCTATTCCGCAAGAGGCAAGGTAAACCGGGAAAAAGGAACTTCCACAGCCGAAATCCAGTACTTTCAACCCCTTTTTTAATTCCATGCGGTTAAAAGCCGCAGGGTATTCAAAACATCGGGTAATATAGAACGGAAAAAAAATACTCTTCACGCCGAACCGATATCGAAACCGCAATAATTTTAAAATATCGGTTTTAAGAACTTCTTTACTTGCGCCGCCATCCTGCCCGCCGTCCACCGCTCCCCCTTTTTGACCGTACTTATACCGCGAAGTATTCCGATGTTAATCTAAAACCTCAGCGGCAGCCAAGGCTCAAACCGGATCTATTTATTAATGTTACCCCTGCCCCGCTCCAATCTCAAGGTAAATTTTTAGGGGGCTTTGGCCAGCCCTTAATAGCGGTTAGAAAAATTGGGGACTTCGCCCCGTCCCGCTTGTCCACGGTCAACAGACCACGGACCACGGGCAAAAATTAAAAGTAACATATTGTTTCTCTTTTCATTCGTTAGAAGAGAGAGGCGTGAAAGTATTGCGGGGCCTTTGCTTCCGGCTGGGGGCGGAGACAGCCTGTCCCGCCGCAATATAGCGGGAGCATCGCCCCGCGATTCTATTTTTGATCTTGTTTTACTATCCGCTAATCGCTAACCGCTATACGCTACGTCAGTGAGTTAAACTTCAGTTACCGCCTTCTTCACACTCTCCGCCGCGCTCTTCAGCTCAGCAAGTTCTTCTTTACTAAGCTGCAGCTCCACCACCTTCTCAATCCCCTGCCTTCCTAAGCGCACCGGCACCCCGATACAAACACCTTTGATCCCGTATTCCCCGTTGCACAGAGCGCAGGCCGGGACAACCGTCTTTTCGTCGTTAAGGATCGCTTTAACCATGCTGAACGCGGCTGCGGCCGGGGCATAATAGGCACTGCCCTTGCCCAGGCAGGAGACGATCTGCGCCCCGCGGTCCACGGTAAGTTTTGTCAACGCCTCACAACGTTCTTGGGAAACCAGCTCGGTAAGCGGCTTGCCGTTTACCCTGCACAACCGCGCCAGCGGCAGCATGCCCTGGCCGTGCGCGGCAATCACCATGGCCTCGACCGTGGACGGCGCGACCTTGAGCTCCTCGGCAACCAGATTGGCAAACCGCGAAGAATCCAACACCCCGCCCATGCCCATTACCCGGCGGCTGGGAAAACCACTTTCCTTTAACGCCACATTGGTCAAAACATCCAACGGATTGGTAACCATGATCAGGATCGTTTCCGGGGCGTGCTTTTTGATATTCGCGACCACCTCTTTAATGATCGACACGTTCTTCTTCAGCAGGTCTTCCCGGGTCATGCCGGGCTGACGCGCCAGGCCCGCGGTCACCACCACCACGTCCGAGCCGGCGATGTCCTTATAATCCTGCGTGCCGAGAATATTGCGGTCATGTCCCAGGATCGAGCGGGCATCGCAGAGGTCATAGGCCTTGCCCTGAGGGATCCCGGCCATCACATCCAACAGTACCACGTCGCTTACATCCGCCTCAACAATCCGCTGCGCCAGCGTACCGCCGACATTTCCCGCACCGATAACTGATACTTTCATGATTAAGTCCTTTCCTTAAATTTATTAGGCCGCAGGCTACACGCCGCAAGCCTCAAGCTTCTAAAACGCTACCCGCTCCATGCCGCAAGAATTAGGCTAAGAAGAAAAACTTAAAACTTTTAAACCAAAACACCTTTTCGTCGCTTTTGTTTTTAATTTTCTGCGGCTTGCATCCTGAAGCTTGTAGCATGAAGCCTGCAGCAGTAACAAAAAATCCGAAACACACCGGATTCAAGGAAATGACTCGCAGCATATTTCGGATTGTTAACGTCGAACTTTTACTTCAGCTTCTTAACCTTCGCGATAATCGCGTCCGCCATTTCACTGGTGCCCACGGCAGTCGGGTCATCGCGGTCTTCCTTGAAATCATAGGTAACCGCCTTGCCCTCTTTAAATACCTCGGCAGTGGCCTGTTCCAAAATACGCGCGGCCTTGGTTTCCTTCAGATATTCCAGCATCAGCACCCCGGACAAAATCATCGCGCTGGGATTTACCTTGTTTTTCCCTTTATATTTCGGCGCGCTGCCGTGCGTGGCCTCGAACAAGGCGATCCCGTCGCCGATATTCGCCCCCGGGGCAACGCCCAGGCCGCCGACCAAGCCGGCGCACAGATCGGAAAGGATATCCCCGTAAAGATTCGGCAGGACCAGCACGTCATAAAGCTCCGGTTTCTGGACCAGCTGCATACACATATTATCGACGATGCGGTCTTCGAACTCGACCTTGCCTTCGTATTCCTTGGCCACTTCGCGGGCCACCTGCAGGAACAGGCCGTCGGTGAATTTCATGATATTGGCCTTATGCACCGCGGTAACCTTGCGCCGGTTATGCGCCAGGGCATACTCGAAGGCGAATTTCACGATCCGCCGCGTGCCGAACACGGAAATCGGCTTAATGCTGATACCGGAATCGTCGCGGATCGTACTCTTGGAAAGATTTTTGATCGTACCGATAAGTTCAGCGGTCGCCGGCTTGTTAATTTCAAATTCGATCCCGGCGTAAAGGTCCTCGGTATTCTCGCGCACGATCACCAGGTCGATATCGTTATAACGCGACCTGACCCCGGCGTAGGATTTACACGGCCGCACGCAGGCATACAGGTCATGCGCCCTGCGCAGGGCCACGTTCACCGAACGGAACCCGCTGCCGACCGGGGTGGTAATCGGGCCTTTGATCGCCACTTTATTTTTCCGGATCGAATCCAGGACGGAATCGGGAAGCAATGTCCCGGTCTTTTCCAGGGTATCCGAACCGGCATTGACTTCTTCGAATTTAATATCCACTCCGGTGGCCTCGATACAGCGCCGCGCCGCCGCGGACACCTCCGGACCGATGCCGTCTCCGGGAATATAAGTAACCGTGTGTTTGGCCATGGACAAGTTCCTTATGATGTAAACGGGTTAAATGAATTGATTATAACTGACCGACCCATTGCTGAATGCGGTCAAGGCCTTTGGCGATCTTCTCTTTGCTCGTGGCAAAGCTGAACCGGATATAGCGGTCGTCGCCGAAAGCAATCCCCGGGACCACTGCCACGCTGGCTTCCTCGAGCAACCGCCGGGAAAATTCCATCGAATCCAACCCGGTCCGGGCGATGTTGCAGAATACGTAAAAAGCGCCCTGGGGAACTACCGCGCTTAATTTTTTGATCCCTTTGATCCGCTGTACCAGGTAATCCCGGCGAGCGGAAAATTCTTTTTTCATTTCTTCGACGCAGGCATCGCCGCCCTGCAGGGCAGTCACGGCCGCGGCCTGAGCGATCGAATTCGGGCACGAGGTCGAATGGTCCTGCATATCGGAGATCTTGGCCATGGCTTCTTTGGGCCCGGCCACATAACCGATGCGCCATCCGGTCATGGCATAGGCCTTGGAAAGCCCGTTCACCGTAAAGGTCAGGTTGTAAATCTTCTCATTGAGCGAGGCGATCGAGACATGCTGCGCCGCCCCGTAAATGAGTTTCTCGTAGATCTCGTCGCTGATCACCACGATGTTGCGTTCGACCGCGATCGCGGCGATTTGCTCCAGCTCCTCGCGGGAATAAACGCATCCGGTCGGATTCGACGGAGAATTCAACACGAGAACTTTGGTTTTCGGCTTGATCGCTTTTTTGAACTGCTCCGGAGTGATCTTGAACTGATTTTTTTCCTTGGTCTTGATATAGACCGGCTTGGCCCCGGCCATGGCCGCCATCTGGGGATAGGATACCCAATAAGGCAGCGGGATCAAAACCTGGTCGCCGCGTTCGCAGACGACCTGGAAGATATTGTATAAGGAATGTTTCGCGCCGCTGCCGACGACGATCTGGGAAACCTCATAAGTAAGCCGGTTATCCCGTTTGAGCTTTTCGGCAATGGCCTGACGCAATTGCGGCGTTCCAGTCGAGGGAGTGTATTTGGTAAACCCTTGATGGATCGCCGTAATTGCGCTGTCTTTTATATGCTGCGGCGTGTCAAAATCCGGTTCACCTGCCCCGAAACTGACCACATCGATGCCGCTTTTTTCTAATTGCTTTGCCTTACTCGTAATCGCCAACGTCGGCGATGGCGTCAAACTCTCAACGCGTGAAGCAAGTTTCATAGTCTTACTTATTCCGCCTTATCCTGTTTTAGGAACTTGCGCAAACCGCCCAAGAACCCTTTTTCATCCCCGGACTCGGTTCCGGTCGGCTCTTTTCCCGCGGCCTCGCCAGCGTCTTTGTTTTTCTTGGACTTGGCGCTTTCTTTATCTTCAGCCTTTACCTCGGTTTTTTTGGTTTCTTTTGCCGACGGCTTGGCCGCTTTCTTTTCTTTCTTTGCTTTCGGCTCTTTTTTAACTTTTTCTTTAAGCTCGGTCAATTCTAAAATCGCCATTGCCGCGTTATCCCCGTGCCGCTTTCCGGCATGAATGATCCGGGTGTTTCCGCCTTTGCGGCCGGCCATGCGCTTGGCAATATCGGTCAACAACAATTTAACCAGGTCAAGGTCGCCGATGATCGCGAAGACATTACGACGGC
>JAQULA010000078.1 GCA_028718845.1 Candidatus Omnitrophota bacterium | reverse complement strand
ACCGATGCCTCCGCCCAGGCGGGACAGCTCTGTCCCCCTTCCGGATAACCGAGGCATAAGATATTCCAGCTGGGCCAGCTCAACCTGAATCTTGCCTTCCTGCGTTTTGGCATGCCGGGCAAATATCTCCAGGATCAACTGGGTACGGTCAATCACTTTTGCCGCGCAGGCTTCTTCCAGATTGCGTTGCTGCGTTGGGGTAAGATCGTTATTAAAAATAACCGTCTGGGCTTTGGTTTCAATAACCAGCCGGTTAATTTCCTCGGCTTTGCCTTTGCCGATAAACAATGCCGGAGAGCTTTTGGCCACATTACATTCAATCTCAGCGACAATATCGACATGTAATGTCCGGGTCAGCAACCGTAATTCTTCACTCAACTCGGAGATCGCCCAGTCTTCGACGTTTCCGGTAGGCCGTGCCGTAACCAAGATAACTTTTTCCATAGGTAGGTGATATTATAGTATAGCCGGTGGACCAAGTCCAAGCAAAAATAACCATTGGTCACTAAAATTCACACCGGGGGAACTATAGCAGCAGCTTTATGATGAGGAAAAACAGCAGGTAAGCAAAACCGACAAGAAAAAAAACCTTAAGCAGCGCCGGTTTGCTTAAAGGCGCAATACTATAAGGCCTAAATGGGTTAATTGTTTGATAACGAAGTGCATTACGCATAAAGTTTTTTTTATTTATTAGTTAATTAATTCTTTTAAAATCTAATTAATTATACCATATTTTTATATTTCCGGCAAATTATTCTAAAAAACACAAATTAGGCACGGATTACACACAAATGCCTCAAATTAGCTGTCCGCCGTGAACCGCTGAAACAAGAATGAACTAGAAATAAAACTTATCCCGGCAAATCTTGACGTTGGGTACAGTTGCCCCCCCGTTGCTTCTTTGACTTTCCCATATAGAATGCTATAATTATTTTAAAAGTTTTAGTAAAAAAGAATCAGCTCATATTTAGCGTTATAATTACAGGCATAGGTAAAAAAATGATTACCCGAATAGAGACTATTGACAAAATTAAACCGATTTTCAGGGAGTATTTGAATTATATCAGCCAATTTTTCGAAATTAATGATCGTGAATCGTGGCGTGAAAACGCACTGAACCATTTACAACGATATCCGGATAAAAAAGATTGGCATTTTTACATTTTAGAGGAATCGGGTTCCATAATCGGGTTTGCCTTTGTCAATAAACACTTGCGGTTCAATAATAACGGCTTCGCCGTTGCAGAGTTTTACATCCGAAAAACGCATCAAAGACAAGGATACGGCCGTAAGCTAGCCGAGCACGTATTCGCTCAATTCCCCGGGAATTGGGAAGTTGCCGTATCATTGAAAAATAGCGCCGCTCGAGAGTTTTGGGAACAGGTGGTGGCATCGTATACGCAGGGTAAGTTTATAAAAAAAACAACCGCTTCTTTTAGCGGGAATGGCTTTATATTCAACAATGACCAATCTTTAGCTTTCTTTTCTTAGGTGGGGCGATGCTCCCGCCAGAATACGGCGGGACAGGCTGCCCCAAACCCCACTGTGCCCCGCTGATTTTGAGCGGGGGCCTTCATTTCTAATGTTTTTTAGATTTTGCGAGAACTAAAGGGGAGGCATTAGACGACGTTGATGCAAATATGCATTTATAATTCAACTATCTCCTCAGAAAATCTTCCCTTTTAACAATTATAAACTTCCTCTCTCCCTTCTTTTTACCTTTACCTTTCTACTTGTAACTTGCTTTTTAGCGTTATCCCCCCTTTGGAATTTTCTGCGGATGGGCTTTGATTTCGGTGATGAGGACGCAGGCCAGGATGGCCGGAGCGCTGTCAAGACAGGATGTTTTGTCAGCGTGAAGCCCCGAAGCTTCGGGGCTGAATTCATCACCGAAATCATCTTACCTGAAGAACCTGGAAAAGAAGACCATCGCAAAAAAATTCCATGGGGTGTGTTTTCTTTGCTGACTTTCTTTTAGACACCCAAAAGAAAGTCAGGCTGGGGTGATGAGGGGCGGCACAGCCCCTGCTACAAAAAGAGGCGAGATAAAACGTTTCCGTGATTAAGTAATCATTCTGGGTAAAGTGACGCGTTATTCAAATCATCCCGCGCGATTATATCGCCGGGTCATCGCCGACAATTTTTCAATCATCTCATCGGTGACCGCCCCCGGCATTAACCGCCATTGCCAGTTGCCCGAAGCAACCCCGGGAATATTCATCCGGCTTTTCTCGGAAAGCCCCAGCACGTCCTGAATCGGAGTAATGACGGTATTCGCCACCGAGCTTAAGGCGATACGGATAAATTCCCAATGCAATTGCTGCGCGGAAATTTTGTGTCCGGCATAATCATACAGGCGTTCTTTATCCTTTTCCGAAGCCTCGGTCTTAAACCACCCTTTTACCGTATTATTATCATGCGTCCCGGTATAAGCCACACAATTATGATGATAATTATGCGGCAGATAAGGATGGGCGGGAAAATCCTCACCGAAAGCAAACAACAATATCTTCATCCCCGGAAAAGAAAAATGATGCATGAACGTCCGGACTTCATCGGTAATAATTCCCAGGTCTTCGGCAATAATCGGTAACGACGGGAAACGGGCTAGCAGCGTCTGAAAAAAATCCTGCGCCGGAGCTTTCTGCCACGACCCGTTCATGGCGGTGGTCTGTCCGGCCGGAACCTGCCAGTAATCGACAAATCCCCGGAAATGATCGATACGCACACAATCAAATAAACTCATGTTGTGTTCGATTCTTCTCATCCACCAGGCGTATCCTTCCTGTCGCAACGCATCCCAGTTATACACCGGGTTCCCCCATAACTGTCCGGTTTTACTGAAATAATCCGGAGGGACGCCGGCAAGATACGCCAGTTTTTTTTCCGCGGTCAACTTGAATAAATCCGGCTGGGTCCAGACATCGACACTGTCATAGGTGACATAAATCGGGATGTCGCCGATTATGGAAACTCCATTTTTATTGGCATAGTTCTTGAGCGCATGCCATTGCTTAGAAAATATGTATTGAAGAAACTTTTCTTTCTCGATACATCCGTGATACTCCCGGCGCAAAGCTTCCAACGCGGACGAATCCCGGTCACGGATAACCTCCGGCCAATCACTCCAAACCGCATGGTTACCGTGCTTTTTAAACACGATAAACAAGGCGTAATCGTCAAGCCAATAGGAATTGATCCGGCAAAATGCGGCATAATCGTTTTTATCGTTACGATCGCTGAAATTTTCATAAGCAGTCGAGAATAACGACTCTTTCAGCGCCCGCACCGCGGCATAATCGACCCGGTCGGTATTTTTTTTCGCCATATCGTCGATATCGCTCCGGCTCAACAGCCCTTCATCGCACAAAAACTCGGGACTAATCATCAAGTCATTACCGGCAAAGGCCGAAACGCTGCTGTACGGCGAGTGGCAGTTAACATCATTGGTCGGATTCAGCGGCAATACCTGCCAATAACGTTGCTTGGCTTTTTTTAAAAAATCGACGAACGCGAACGCCTCCGGCCCCAGGTCACCGATGCCGAACACCGATGGCAATGAGGTGATATGCATAAGAATACCGCTTCCCCGTTTATTCATGAACAAACCTCCCGCGAAGCTACCCGATGAATCACCGGAACAATATCGCTATCCCGCGCATCCCTTCAGGCTATTTATTTTTCACCGATAGATAATTTTCCAGGGCATCGAACCGTTCGATCCATTTTTTCGCGGCCTTATCGTTATTATGCGCGCGCTCTTTCATGGAAGGATATAAAGTACGGCTCAGGCCGAAATAGATATTTTGCAATTCCCATACCCGCAACTGCAAGGCCAGCGGCTGCAGGGTCTTGAACAATGTTTCCAGCTGTTTCATCAGCTCGACGTTCTCCGGATCATTACGCAGCGCCTCCATCAGCGCGCCGATCTTTTTGCTGACAATAAACCCCAGGGTAGTCTTATCAATACCCAACGACCAGAATTTTACCTCTTTAACGATATCGAGTAAACGCTGGGCATCCGTATCATCATTCTCCAATTCCCGCTGAATATCCGTATTGAAAATAAATTCGAAGGTACCGACAAAAACATCGGGCATGGGGATCCCGATTTCTTTCATTGCCAGCATGATCGGATAATGATGTTCATTGATCTGCCGAAAAGACGTTTCTATCTCTTTGAGCGTCGTACCGAGTATATGTTTAAGAACCCGGCGCTGTTCGTCACGGAACAAATGCCAAAGCGAAAAATTATGCCCGCCGAAATAACGGTCAAGCAGGGAAATTATCTCCGAAACATTGCTTCGGCGAAACGCCTCCTGAATGCTCAGCTGCATAGCCGCGAAAACATCATCGCCCAGCGCATCGGCCACTCCGCCGAAAACAATATGATCCCCCAGATGTAAAATCGCATAACTTTTCACGCCTTCTTCTCCGGTGATATCGGAGCGGATTTTTACGTTGCCGATAACCAATTGCTGCTTGCCGGCTTCCCTTTTTTCGTGCAGGACACGGTCAACCGTGTAGCAATACATTTTTTGGTTTTCCGCAAAATCGTTGAACAACGACGCCACGGCATAATGCGCTCCGACACGGGTCAGGTCCAGAATCGACGGTTTCACCATAATCTGAAAAAGATGCGCTCCGTTGCGGTGTTCCGCGATATTACTGGTCGCTTTCTCCAGAATCCTCAGGTAGTCCGCTTCCAGATCGGCCCCGGAGGTCTCTTTGGCCAGTTGAATGACCCGAGCGGCATATTGAATTACCTGCACGGTCTCGATATTGGAAATATCATCGAAAAACCAGCCGCAGCTGGTGTACATCAGCATGGCATGCCGCTGCATCTCCAGCAGTTTAAGCATTTTCGTTTTATCCGCGGGGGAAAACTCCATTGCGGCGTAATCGGTAAAAAATCCGGCAATAGTTTCCGGCGTACGGTTAAGGATAACATCGATATAGGCGTTGCGCACCCTCCAGGGGTCATTGACATACCGGGACATTTGTTCTTCGTAAACAACCCCCACCCGGTCTCTCAGCCAATCCATGGCCTGGCGCAAGGCCGCTCGCCACGATTGGTTCCAAGAGCGATTGGTTCCGATATTGCAGCCGCAATCGCTGCGCCAGCGCTCCACCCCGTGGAAACAGCTCCAGGAAGAATTTTCGATTATCTGGACGTCATAGATCGGAGGAAAATTCGCCAGATATTCGCCGTATACGGTTATAGTCGCCCGTTTATTGGTAATAATCCGATGGAACCCGTAGGATAAAGCCATTTCCCCGAAATGCTGATGATGCCCGTAGGTTTCCCCATCGGTAGCGATATGCACCAATTGCGGATCGTTCTGCTCGGCGGAAAACGTACCGATCAGGCGGTTGACAAAATTCTCGCCGTTATCGAGCAGCGAACTGAACGCGACATCCTGGGAAACCGGACCATCGTAAAAAAAAATGGTCATTGTCCGTCCGGAAGGCAGGACACAGCGATAGGGCATCTTCGGATCGATCCGGCCTCCGCTGACGTCTTTCCATTCTTTTTCGGCGATTTTCCTTACTTTATGCGCCTGATACGGGGAAAGAATGGTGAACAAAATCCCGTGCTCGGCCATGATATCCAGCGTTTCCAGGTCAACCGCGGTTTCCGCCAGCCACATGCCCTCGGGATGACGCTTAAAACGGGAAACAAAATCAGCGATACCCCAGATCACCTGAGTACGTTTATCCCTCTGATTAGCCAGGGGCATAATCATATGATTATAGACCTGGGCAATAGCCGAGCCATGGCCGTTAAAGTTTTTCCGGCTGGTCGCATCGGCTTCAATAATTTTTTTATAAATGTCGGGACGGTTACGCTGCATCCACGAGAGAAGGGTCGGACCGTAATTATAACTTATCATCGCGTAATTGTTGACGATATCGATGATCTTGTTTTCCCGGTCGAGAATACGCGAAGCCGAATTCGGCGCGTAACATTCAATGGTAATCCGCTCATTCCAATCATGATAAGGGTAGGCGGAATCCTGCAGTTCTACTTCCTCCAGCCATGGATTTTCCCGCGGCGGCTGATAAAAATGCCCATGCACGCAAACATACCGATTCACTCTACTCCCTCCTTCTTCACGCAACGCATTGAACGTCGCCGGCTTCCATGCTCAATTCGATACAAATCCCGGCCGGGTTCGGGGCTTTCTTGCCCCTCGACCTCCCCACAGCCCGCATTGCGCAACCATGAGCCCGGGCGAGCTTCATTATACCATCTTCCCGGAAAAATAATAGCGGTATTCTCTCCCCGACATCGTTAATTCAGAAATATTCCGCACGAACCGCTCAGGGAAGCAAACACTGGTCCAGATCCTTACGACTGGATAATTCCGGCTTACCGCGGGAAACGCCTACCGCTACCACTGCCATCAGTTCATAATCCGGTCCAATATTTAAGAATTTGCCAACCTCGTTTTTTTTATTCAGGATCTCTCCCAACCAGCAGGTCCCCAAACCCAACGCCGTTGCCTGCAGAAGCATATTCTGAATGCACGCGCCGATCGCCATAATATCCTTGTCCCGGGAATAGACCTGGGTTGTATCCAGGAAAACACACAGTGCTGCCGGCGCCTCGCGGATAACCGACGCATATTTAGTAAATTGCGCTAAGCCCTCTTTTTGCCGGGCATCGGTAATGATCTTGAATTTCCACGGCTGGTTATTCAATCCGGAGGGAGCCCACAGTCCCGCCTGCACAATACACCGCAAAACGTTATCGTCCACCCGGTCCGGAGCGTAACGGCGCACCGACCGCCGCGCACGGATTGTTTCTTCGCAATTCATTGTTATTCGCCTCCTGTGCATGTTTGTTACCGGTCACGCAGACGCCGGCCCTGTTTCACCGAACCGGCAATCGCCGCGCAATCGAAATCGTACCGCATCCGCCAGATAAACCAATAAAACACTTTTGGAACCCCTTTATTGCCGCGGATATCCATGACCATATGCAACGAATATCCTACGGACGCGGCCAGAACATATACGTCATTAAAATACACGGCTGCCAGCCACAGTAAAACCGCCAACTCATTGCTATGCAGGAAAAGATATAAACGCGGGAACGGAAACGAAGACGGAACCCCGGGATGGCGGTCAAAAGTCCGATAGATATGGAATAAACTGAACTTGCTCATTCCGTTATGAATCAGGTATTCCAGGACATGATCGACATCCGGAAGAACTCCGGACAGGAAACACACACCCCCGGCGACTTTATTGTTCGTCAATGCCCAGATCGTCGTTCCCGCGAAAAACGACGCAATGCTATGGCGAGCCGGTTTCATGCCTTTCCCCTTTCCGAATACAATGCCCTTGCCGCCGGATTTTTCCAAGGAACAGCACGCGGCAGATATGATTATAGCAAAAAGACCGGCAGTCGTCGAGTGGGCATCCCGCACAAATTGGCATAAACAAAAATCACTAATTAACACGAATAAATCCACATAAGGAAAAGGATCGGCTGGGTTACCCGGGGCAAAAAAAATAACGCATGTCACGCTCTCTGGAGGGACATACGTTATCGGATCACCGTTCAATTATTCATCAAGCACAAATTGGATTTTCCCGAATTCTTCAGTTCTTCATTCCAGTGTTTATAGCAATAATCCATCAGAAACTGGCGTTCTACGTTATCGATTTCTTCCAACAGGATCCCGGCATTATAGCGAGGGGCCGCCGCTTC
>JAQULA010000077.1 GCA_028718845.1 Candidatus Omnitrophota bacterium | reverse complement strand
TTCGACTGAGGAAGGCAAGCCGCAGGAAAACTGTGGAGTGAAAAGTAACCGGGAAAAAGCAAAAAGGGCCGGAATTTTGTTCGTGTCCGTAATTTCATTTTTACCTTTTTACTTTTAACTTTTTCCTTGCCGGGTACGGCGCAAGCTATGTTATAATCAAACGATGAAGAAAAAAATTCTCCTGCTTAATCCACCGGGTAAATCCCGTTATTTGCGTGATCAGTATTGCAGCTCATCGGCCAAGGGGGATTATTATTGGCCGGCAATCGATTTGCTGGTGCTCAGCGGAATTTTGCACGCGAAATTCGAAATAAGTGTCCTGGACGCGCTGGTCGAAAATATCGATGCCGGACGGGCTTTCGAGCGGATCCGGGCCGGCGGATTCTTCGCGGTGATCTCGTTATGTTCCTTTGCCAGCAAAGACGAAGATCTGAGGTTGTTACGCCGGATAAAAGAAGAGTGCGGCAGTGTGATCGTCGTTAACGGCGGGTTTCTGCGCTATGAGCCGCAAACCCATCTGCGCCAGTATCCGTTTTTGGACGCGATAATCACCGATTATACCGCCGGGGGTATTGTTCATTTCTTAACCGGCGAATCACGGTCATTGCCCGGTATCTGGTTTCGCGGTAAAGCCGGCGCGGTGATTTCCGAATCATCCGGTGAGGAGACTCAACTGTGTTATCCGCTGCCCCGGCATGAATTGTTTCCGCTGCCCAAATACCGTATTCCCCAGGCCCGCCGGGTTCCGCTGTCCTGCGTCTTGATATCCTACGGATGTCCGCACAGCTGCGCGTTCTGTTCCAGCGCGGCGCTGCCGTTCCGCCGGCGGGCGGTCGACGATATTATGGAAGAATTAAGCTATCTGCGCGGCCGGGGTATCCGTGAAGTCCATTTTCCGGATTTTACCTTTACCGCCGACCGCGAACATTGTTTGGCGGTATGCCGGGCTATGATTGACGCACGTTTGTCTCTGGGCTGGGATTGCCTGACCAGAGCCGACTGTTTTGATGAAGAATTGGCGGCGACGATGAAAAAAGCCGGATGCCATACCATCCAGTTCGGGGTGGAGACCAAAAGCGAAGCCTTATTGGACGCGCTGGGAAAGAAGCTTTCGAACCAGTCGGTCCGGCAGGCGTTTTCATGGTGCCGGCGCTACGGTATCGAAACTATCGGTTTTTTCATTGTCGGATTGCCGGGCGACACTCAGGAAAATATTTTGGATACGATCGCTTTTGCCAAGGAGCTTGACTGCGACTACGCGTCTTTTTCGGTGTTTGTACCGGACATCGGTTCCGGATTGCGGCGTCGTCTGGTGCGTGATAATCCGGGGCTGGAAACCGTGCGGCACTTTGACCGGACGGAATTTCCGGTAATGGGGACGGAGATGCTTACCCGGGAGCAGATTTGGAAACTGCGAAATCAGGCGATCCGCAGTTTTTATTGCCGGCCGGGCTATGCCTGGAAGCGCCTGAAGCGGGCCGGTACACTGACGCGGCTGAGCACCGCCGCGAAAATTTTCCGTTCTTTACTGCGCGAGCAGGCGCATAACCGGTGAGTAAACCATGAAGGTAGCGATTATCGGCGGCGGTATGTCGGGATTATTGACCGCGTATCGTCTTGCCCGGAATTGTTCGGTTACGGTTTATGAGAAACAAGGAAAATTGGGCGGCTTAGCCGGGGGGGTCGACGATGATGATGGAACGCACGGCGATAAGTATAATCATTGCCTGTGCTGTGCCGACACCGAGATCCTTCGGGTTATCCGGGAACTTAACCTGAGCCACGATCTGTGCTGGCGCGTGGCCAGGCAGGGGATCGTTCAAAACAATACGGTTGTTCCGGCCTGCCGGGCGGATGACTTGCTGCGTTTTACATCGTTGTCTTTTACCGATAAAATACGTTTAGCCGGATTTTTCCTGAAAAATAATCTCCGGGGCGAATCCGGGGACCTGGACAATGTTCCGGCCCGGGATTGGGTGATTCAAAACTGCGGGGAAAAGGTCTGGGAATATTTTTTTGAGCCTTCGCTGAAATTTAAATATTCTGTGCCGGGAAATACGATCAGTGCGGCGTATTTATGGGCGCGTATACATGAAAAAAAACACGGGAAAATCGCTGTGTTCGCGCATAGTTCGGATGGGCTTATCCAGGGGCTGCGTCAGGCCGTGGAAAAAGACCGCGGAGTGTTCAGGCTGGGAACGGAAGTAACCGGGCTGAAACGGCAGGGTAATCGTTGGCATGTCGCCGGAGGGGAAGGGGAAACGGCGTACGATTGTGTGGTATACACCGGGCCCTATTCGGAGGCCATCGCATTATGCCCGGCAATCCCGGCCGCTTGTCCGAAGACGGCGCTGCCGGTGGAATATTTGTCCGTCGATTGCTGTGTTCTGCGGCTGGACCGTCCGCTCAAAGAGTCGTACTGGCTTTTTATGGTCTTGTCCAAAGGACGGGCATCCCGCGTCGTGATCGATACCGCGGCATTGTGCGATAATCCGTTGGTGTATATTCCCGTATACCGCCCGGCTGGAAATAAAAACCCTTCGCAATATGAACTATGCCTGCGGGAATCTTTTGAGTTTTGTGAACGGATCAATCCGCAGTTTAAGCTGGATTGGGTGAAAAAACATTATTTTTTTTCCGATACGCAGGTCGAACCGGTGTTCAGCCTGAACTATGTTCGCTCGATGCGGGATGACCCGGAAATTCTGCCGGGGTTATTTATTCCGGAACTGTTCCGTGAGCGATCCCTGTTAAAAACGTTTAATTCCGCCGCGATCAAAAGCCGGATAATCGCGGCAAAAATACAAGCGAAATATGCCGGGAACCATTCAAATCGACGTTGACGGACTTTGGACATACCGCCGCTATGTCCGGCAAAAGGGCTGCGGTGATGACCCGGGACCCGATCCGGCCTATAGCGAGGGGGTGCCGCGGTTTCTCGATCTGCTTGCCGCGCATGACCTGAAAGCGACTTTTTTTATCGTCGGCAGGGATGCCCGGCATCCCGCGCATCAGGCGGTTATTACGCGCATTGTCGAACAGGGGCATGAAATCGCCAATCATTCCATGAATCATCCCCTGCGTTTTAATCAGCTCGATTCCGTAGAAATGGAGCAGGAGATCACGGCGGCGGATGAGGTGCTGAGGCAATTAAATAAAGGGCCGCTGAGCGGTTTCCGCGCGCCGACGTTCAGCGTTGACGCCGGGATCATTCCGCTGCTTATCCGCAAAGGGTATCTCTATGATTCATCGGTCCTGCCATCCGGAATTGCTCCGCTGTTGATGAACGCCGGCCATTCGTTATTGAAGCGCCATGCCGTGCGCCTGAACGCGGGTAATATCCGGTTTGCCCTGGCTCCGCCGGGGCCTTACCGTCCGGATCCGGACTGTATCTGGAAACCGGGAACGTCGCCGCTGGTTGAAGTGCCGGTAAGTGTTATGCCGTTTTGGCGTACGCCGATCCATAGTACCTATGCGTTTGTTTTCGGCGTAAACGTAATAAAATACGCGCTGCGGCGTCTATCCCGGCGGGCGATCCCGTATGTCTATTTATTCCACGCGATCGATCTGGTGGATATCGCGAAACACAATCTTGCCTTGCCGGCGTTTCGGACATTACCCGAACGGGCCGGTATTGTCGAGGCGCTGATTTCGGCCCTGAGCCGCGAGGCCGATCCGGTAACCACCCGGGAACTGGTATCGCAAATGAGGGAACGGATATGATTTTTATCGTTTTGCCGGCATATAACGAAGCGCTCAATATCGCTGCGGTAGTCGGCGAGATCCGCGACGTTTTAACCCGGCGCGGCGAACTTTTCCGCGTTGTCGTGGTCAATGACGGCAGTACCGATGCCACGCGTGAGGTGGCCGGGGAATTGGAAAAAAACCTGCCGCTGCACGGGATCAATTTTGAAAAAAACCGGGGCGTCGACGCGGTGTTCCGGGCCGGGATCGATTGGGTCTGCGCTCAAGCGGCGGAAGAAGATATCCTCATATCGCTGGATTGCGACCGGACTCATCCGGCGAGCGCCATGCCGTTAATGCTGGAAGCGCTGCGGCAGGGAAATGATATTGCCATTGCGTCGCGGTATCATCCGGAAAGTATAACCACGCAGCTGCCCTGGAAACGGGAAGTGCTCAGTAATGTGATCAATGCGATGCTGAAATGTCTGTTCCCGCTGGATAACGCCCGGGATTATACGACCTTTTACCGGGCCTATCGGGTGGGTATTCTGAAAAAGGCTCTGGACCTGTTCCGGGCTGATTTTATTCAGAGCAAAGGATTTCCCTGCGTGGCGGAAATCCTGATTAAACTGCGCTATTTTCGGCCCCGGGTAGCGGAGGTGCCGCTGAATTTGCGTTTTGACCGGCGCACCGGAAAAAGCAAGATGAAAATCCTGAACACTGTTTTCAGCTATGCGGAATTAATTATGCGTGAGTTTCGCAACCGGTTTCAACGGCGGTTCTCGAAAATAAGATAGCGCAGCATGGCCAGGGCCAATTTTACAAATGCCCCCGGATTTCCCGGCCGGAACGCGTTTTTTAGCGTGGTAATGACAAAACCGGGGCTGGTCAGATAACGGGTGTAAATTGCTTTTTGCCTCCGGACCAGTTCTTCGGCGCTTACATATTTCGTTCTCCAGCGCGGCCGGCTGTGCATGAAATTGAAATCTTTCCAGTCAATAGTTCCAATCAGGTGTTCCTGCTGCATGATATCGTGGATTTCCGTGCCCGGGTACGGGCAGATAATCCCCAGCTGAAATACGTCCGGCCGGATGCGGTGCAGCAGTTGTTCGGTCAGCCGGATATCCCCGGCGGTTTCCTCCGGATGGGTTCCCAGGATAAAAAACGCGCAGGTGACCATGCCGGCTTTTTTGGTGGCGCGAAACGCCGCTTCGATTTGTCCGACCGTAATATCTTTTTTCATCAGGTCCAGGATCTTTTGACTGCCGGATTCCACGCCGTAGGCGACCTTCAGACAGCCGCATTCCTTCATTTTCAGCAATAACGGTTCCGTGACCAGGTTGACCCGGGTTTGGCAGTCCCAGGTAAGCCCGAGGTTTTTCAGCCCCCGGCAAATGCGTAAAAACCGTTCCGGATTGATCGTCAGACTGGTGTCTTCGAAAGTAATGTGATTATAGCCGTACCGGTCGCGGCATTCCTTAAGTTCTTCCAGCACGTTTTCGGCGCTGCGAAAACGCACGCTTTGACCGAGGGTTTTCTTTACCGCGCAAAACGTGCAATGATACGGGCAGCCGCGGGAGGTAAAGGCCACGGTCGCGCGTTTGTTTTTCATGGTTATCCCGGCGGCATAGATGTTTTTATAGAGCCGGCGCTCAAATAGAGACCGGTCCGGAAAAGGTAAACGGTCCAGTTCGGTGATAAATGCTGCGGGTGGCTCTATGTTGATGCCGTTCGCGGCGCGTGAGGCTATGCCGGGAATATTCGCGGCCTTTGTTTGGGAACGCAGACAGCGGCATAGCCGGGCCATTGGTTCTTCACCTTCACCGATAACCGCATAATCGAACCCGGGAAAATCCCGCAGGGTTTCCTCCGGCAGGGCCGACGCATGCGGACCGCCGATAACCGTAACTATCCGCGGATTTATCTTTTTTATGCGTACCGCCAGTTGATGCGCGTTGTTGATTGTCGGAGTCATGGCCGTAAACGCCGCAATCGATACCTGTTCCTCCGTGAGCCGTCGCGCCAGGACCGGATCCGGAATGTCCTCGGCTTCGAAATCCCAAATAAGCGCGGGAAATCCCTGTTGTTTGAGGTAGGCCGCCAGATAGGCTAAGTTTACCGGTTCCTGGATGAGGATTTTTTCAAAGGCACCGCTGATTTTTTGTGGTCGAATGAATGCTGTCGTCATTGTTCAGGCTACTCTAGCATAGACGGGAAAAATTGTCAAACCGTGGATTGTGTTGCCCGTATGGATATGTTACAATACCACCAGACAACGATGCATTAATCCGGTTTGCTACAAGGGGATGGCTCACTATACCGCTATGAAACAATCGATGGATTACGCTATCCGGGTGATTAATCGAATAAAACTTTCACTGGTTCCGCACGCGAACAACCCGCTGGTCAAAATACTGGTGGGCCTGTATTACGCTTATTTTCAGAATTTTCTTTCGGCGCTTCTCCCGGGCCTCGATTGTACGGCCATGCTCGCGTTGACCTATGATTGCCAGTGCCGCTGCGTGCACTGTTCGGCCGCCGGTTATCGGGATGCCGGCAAGCGGTATTTATCTCCGGAGGAAGTAACCGATACGATCATTAAGCTCAAAACATTGGGGGTGAGCCAGGTTTATTTTTTCGGCGGAGAGCCGTTATTAAGCCGGGAATTGCCGGACTATATCCGGCTGGCGAAATCGCTGGGGATGCTCACCCAGCTGGATACGAACGGATTACTGCTGGATGAGCCGATGATCCGGCGGCTGAAAATTGCCGGGATCGATTTTATCGGGATCAGCCTGGACAGCGATAAAGCGGGCGAACATGACCGCTTGCGCGGGGTGCCGGGATCGTATGAACGGGCGGTCGCGGCGGTTAAGGCTTGCCGCAAAAGCTCGGTAAAATGTTTTATCTCGACCTATGCGACCAAAGAAAAATTACGCGACGGCACGATGCGGGAACTGGTGCGGCTGAGCAAAGGGCTGGGGGCGCGGCTGCGTATTCTGTCTCCGATTATGAGCGGACGATGGTTCAATCATAACGAAATCATTTTGGATAAGGAAGATATCGGCGGGCTGAAGAACTTGCTGGAAAACGATGCCGTGTTTTGGGAAACCTACGCCGTGGATAATCCCCGGGCGCACTTTTTCTGTCATGCCGTTAAAAAGATGCAGTTTTACATATCGGCATACGGCGATATCCAGCCGTGTTGTTTTATGCCGCTGAGGTTCGGGAATCTCCGGGAGGAACCGTTGCCCGGGATCGTGCGGCGGATGTGGACGTCCTCGCTGTTCGGCCGGCGCAGTAATTTTCCGGACTGCCCGCTTAATGATAAAAAGTTCCGGGAACGGTTTTGTGCGGCGGCGGATGAGCGGGGTCTCCCGGTTACGGCGAAAGGGGCGGGCGGTGTTTAATCGAAAAATAAAAAAAGTTATGATGGTCTTCCCCCGCGGGAAGATTTTAAAAGGGCATTTTCATTATTGCCAGGTGCCCATGGGCGTCGCCTATCTGGCGGCGGCTTTACGCGGCGATTTTGCCGTGGAGGTGCTGGACGGCCGGGCGAAATTCCGGACGATTATTCCCCGGGACGGGCAGTGGGAATATTTCGGGTATACCCAGCAGGAGATGGCCGGGCTTATCCTCGCTTCCGGGGCGGAGATTGTCGGCATCAGCTGTCTTTTTTCCCATCAGGCGGTGGATGTCCTGGAATTGTGCGGCCTGCTCAAGAAGCAGGACCCGCGGATCATCACCGTGATCGGCGGGGCCCATCCGAGTTTTATCCCGGAGCGGATCATGCGGGAATATTCCCAGGTCGATTTTATCGTCCTGGGCGAGGGTGAGCAGACCCTGTCGCGGCTGGTGCGCAGTATCGATGCCGGACTGGATTACCGGCAGCTCGACGGCCTGGCGTTCCGGGAAAACGGCGGCTTCCGGATTAACCCCAAAACCGAATTTATCCGCGACCTCGATTCGCTGGCTTTTCCGGCCTACGACCTGCTGCCGCTGGAATTCTACGAGAAAAAAGCCGTGCCGTTCAGCGTGACCTTTCGCAGCCGG
>JAQULA010000076.1 GCA_028718845.1 Candidatus Omnitrophota bacterium | reverse complement strand
GACAACGATATCCACGCCTTTGCGCAGACTGCGTAACTGCAATTCCATCGATTGTCCGCCGTAAATCGGGACGATACTCAGTTTTTTCCTTCCTTTAAGCGAATGGATCTCTTCCGCCACCTGGATGGCCAATTCCCGGGTGGGAGTCAGCACCAGGGCCTGTACCGAGCCGGAATGTTCCGGCAGCAATTCAATGATCGGCAGACCGAAAGCCGCGGTTTTGCCGGTCCCGGTTTGAGCCTGGCCGACAACATCCTTTGTCCCGGTCAACAGCGCGGGAATCGTCAATTCCTGAATCGGGGTCGGGGTTTCAAACCCTTTATGCTCCAAAACCCGTAACGTATCTTCTGATAATCCTAATTTTTTAAACAATTCCATATTACTCTCTGTTCCCTTTCTTACACTCCCCGCCCGAACGCACTCCTTAACCGCTATTTATTATACCAGCAAACTTCCCTCAACCATAGAAAGAAAAACGCCCCGCACGGTTGTGGGGGCGTTTCTATCGAAAACCATCTGATGGAGCACTGCGCACAACAGGATATTAATCAATACTAGTTATTTATTGCTGATACTTACATTAACCGCACGCGGTCCTTTGGGTGATTTCTCGATTTCAAACTCAACAGCCTCGTCTCCGGTCAACCCGTCGAACGAAGATCCAACCAAACTGCTCTGATGAAAGAATATTTCACGGCCGTCGGTATCATTGATAAAACCGAACCCTCTGTCGCGAACCAGTTTTTTGATTTTCCCGGTATGCATTTTCTGCTCCTTTTAACAGGAAAGCCCGGCATTGCTGCCGGGCCCTGTTTTCATTCGGTTTATAACTTCACTACTTTCGCAGCCTGTTCGCCTTTCGGCCCCTGCTTAATTTCAAACTCAACTGCTTGTCCTTCGTCTAAAGACTTATAGCCTTCGCCTTGAATTTCGCTGTGGTGCACGAAAAGATCGGTACCCGCTTCAGAAGTAATAAATCCATACCCCTTTTGGTTGTTGAACCATTTTACTGTTCCTTTTGGCATTGCTCACTACACCTCCCTTTCTTCTTGAATTATAGCACATCGAGGCTTAAACAAAAAAACCGCAAGGCAAGAACTTCTCTCCCTTACGGTTACCAGAAACTTCTACACCCCTTGTGCTACATTGATGAGTATACACTAACACCTATAACCTGTCAAGTAATTTATTTTTATTATTTTTAGCCCCTCCGGTAACGCCCAAAAAACGCGCCCGGCCAGCGGATGTATTCGTTATTGAGTAATTAAACATTGCACGGTATACTAGGATCATGCCTACTGCAGCGTTGCCTAAAAGACCGACTCCGCTTATCCTGCCGCTGAGGATAATTATTAGCGCCGGGCTCATTGCCCTGCGGCTGTCCTGCCCCGGGGTAGTTGCCGCCGCGGAATCGCCGCAATCCGAGGCCCCGCAAAATCCTCATCCCGGGCAAGCGGTATATGAGCGGGCGCTGGCCTACGACAATAATCGGGATTGGGTACAGGCGAAACAAGCCTATAAACAACTCCGGCAAGAATACCCGGACTATCCCAACCTGTCCCTGGTTGAAAAAAAACTGGCCCAGGCCAATATCGGCATTATCCGGTCCGGCATCGTTATCCCTCCGGAAAGCATCGTTTATACGGTACAGCCCGGAGAGAGCCTCGATAAACTGGCCCGCAGATTCCACACCACCCTGACATTGATCGTCGAAAATAATTCGTTAACCACCACCCGCATCCGGCCCGGGCAAACCCTGCGCGTCTGGAACGCGCCGTTCACGATTATCGTGGATAAGACCAACAATCGCCTGGTCCTGAAAACCGACGCGGAAATCATCAAAACCTACCCCATTGCCACCGGCGCGGAAGGAGGCACTCCGGCCGGAGAATTCACGATCACCTCCAAGATAAGCAATCCAACCTGGTTCCATAAAGGAGAAGTCATTGCCCCGGACAACCCGCGCAACGCCCTGGGCACCCGCTGGCTGGGATTGGATAAACCCCAGTATGGAATTCACGGCACGATCCAGCCGGAGCTTATCGGACGTCAGGTCAGCCACGGCTGTATCCGCATGCTCAATGCCGATGTCGAAGAACTCTACGACCTCATTCCTCTGGGGACGAAAGTGATCATCATCGATTAAATACCGGGAACGGTTACACTGCCGTTTCCACAAAAACCGGGAGGGACCTGTCGTCGCGCAAAGGTAACATTTGATGAAAAAATTCTTCGGCGTCTTCGGAGAGTTTCCAGGCATCCAGGTTTACCCCTTCGGCAACGGCGCCCTGCCGTATTTTTTGGATCGCTCGCTGTAAATGCTCCTTAACCTCATCCTCGCCGATTCCCAATCCCGCGGCGATGAACGCGATATCCTTGTCCTCGACGACATGCTGAATCAAAACAACTTTCTCCTGCGGAGCCAGCCGCTTCAATGCCCGGACAAGAAAACCGTCTTCGATGGCCCCGTTCTTAAAATCGATCGACTGGTCCAAGCGCACCTGGGGATGATCTTCAGCGGCAAACATATCCAGGATATTCAAGTCCTCTTTCGACCCTTTATCGTTATTTTTGCCGTTGTTACCGGTTACATACAGCGACCTTTCCTTATAAACATACCCGTTCTTTTTTTTGCGCTCCTCGTCGATCAGCGCCGCCAGCCGCTGCTCGGCGAAAACCCGGAACGGTTCGGCGATCATTGCCCTTTCGCGCACGAAATCCTCCACCACACCGTACAAAGAAACGATTCCCTCCTGGACAAACTCGTCGAACGTGTCCTGATCAAAACGGTATTTTTCCCGCATGATTTTTTTCACCATCCAGATATGCTGTTCCACGAATTTCAGTTTTGCCGCGGCATCTCCGCAGCGTATCTTTTCCACCAGTTCAGCCTCGACCTCCGGGGAGAGTATTATCCGCTCGTTATAAGACTTCGCCAGAGAGAAAGGGGCCACTTCCGAACTGTCCGGGCCGTTATTTTCAAGCTGGAACAAACATTCGCTGATCCCGTCTCTGGCGGTCTCGGACGCCTCCCCGTTCTCGCCGGCAAGCGCGATGATTTTCCGGTATTTTTTGATCGCGCTTTTAAATTTCCGCTGCCGCTTCAACTCGTTTGCCTGGACATACAGATTATCGATATCGGCGAGCTGCCGGATCTTCAGGCAATGCTGATACAAGGACTCGGCCTGCCGGAGCACAATCCCGGCCGCTTCATTATCCGAGCAATCCGGAGAACCCAGCCGGGAAAAGACCTGTTTAAGCCCTTTTACCGCGCCGTTATAATCTTCCGCAAAAAACAATTCCTGCGCTTTATTAAAAATAAACGTTGTTCTTTCCAGCCAGCGGAGTTCTTTTTCCCGAACCGCGGCGGCGGCGCGCAGGGCCACGCATTGCTCAATATATTCCCGGGATTTTTCTTTAATAATCCGGAAATGCTCCGAGTCCGGCAACGCGGAAAGCCGGGTTACCAGTCCGTTAAACTGACGCTGCGCATCCGGATAGAGATTGTCGTAAAACATTTCTCTCGCCTGTTCATACTGCCGGGAAATGTCTTCTTTGCGCCGGGCTTCAATTTCTTCGCGCATCAACATGCGGCAGTAGTCGCGGTATCTGCCGATCTCTGCCCGCATATCCTCCAACTCCGGGGCGGACATATTTTCAAGCACCCGCTCCAACACCCGCAACAACCGTCCGGCTTGGGAAAATTTTTTCTCTTTGTTTAAAATCTTCGCACGGATAAATCCTTTGTGGATACGGGCACGAAGCAGCTCGACCGCTTTTATCCGCTGCTCAGCCTGTAACTTTTCGCGGCAGCGGTCGATATACACCCCGATCTTCGCCGACAACAGATCCTCGTCCCACAACGGGATCACCCGGGCATCTTTGAGGTACAATATCCGCACAAACAGCATCAGCGCCTTGCGGTAATCACCGGCTTTAAACCGCCGGCGGCCGGCTTCAAAACACTCGCGCGAACTCTCTAAACGCCGCTTCCCATAAACCGGGGATTTTTCCGCCAACTGCGTCAGGATATCCCGGCGCAAATCGATAACCAGCGCATTGCCTTCATAATCCGTGACCGGATTCCCCTCTTTATCCGTAAGGAATTTGATAAAGGCTTTTTCTCCGTTGATTATCTTAAATTCCACGGCGGCATGCGCGAAGTAAGGGAACCACGCCCGGGCATCATTCCATCCGGTATATCCGTTGGCGGAAACATGCATATTCGCGACGATATAGTCGGTCAGGGGCCGGCCCTGTTTATCGACCAGTTTCCGGCCGCTCCATTTTTCAAAAACATCGACCAGCGCGCCGCGGGAAAAATCATCCTCCGCCCCCGGCACAGCGGCAAAAACCTGGGCCAGACGCCGTTCCGTCAGGACAACCCCGTTAGCGGTCACTTTCGCGCCGAGAATAAATGTTTCTCCGTCGACATTGACCATGTCATCGATGATTGTTTTTTGATATCCGTGCTTCCGGCTGAAATCGATCCAGTTCTCGCGGCTGCCGATATTCAACGAACCGTCTTTGGAAAGCAGCAGGCCGTGGAGCTCATAATCCGGACCCAGCAGGTCGAATTCGTCTTTATAAAGCCGGTTCAAGAACGCCGACACATAGCGCCGTTCTGATTTTTTCCATACCAGGACAAAATCCCGGTTCAGGTTAGATTCCAGCGAAGCGCAATGCGTCACCAACGCGTCGCGGACGGTGATCCGGACCTTTTCTCCGGCAAAAACGCGCCCCAGTTTACCCCAGGCGCTGTTTTTTTCCGGCATGGTCCCGTCAACACGGGGCCGGCCGCCGCCGAGCGCCAGGCGGCCGTCTTCCGCCAGATAGGTGGTCGTGATAAAATCGCCGTATTTTAAAAATTTATCCCGGAGTATTTTTCCGGTATGCACCGCAATGATTTCTCCGGTTTCCGGGGAAATGATCGGGAAGAATTCGTGCATTACCGCTTCGTCTTCGAAAAATATGCGGACCGGGACCCCATTGTCAAATTCAAGTTGATAGGCCGACCCGCCATGGACCGGAAACTTCCCCCAGCGCCGGCCGTAATAGATAACCCCGTCCTTTTGCAGGACTCCCCGAACAACCACGTGTCCCAGCGCCTTCAGTTCTTCCAGATTAACCCTGCCGATTTCTTCCTGGGAAACCCTGCGGATTTTTTCCCGGCCTCCGAAAGAATATTCCAGCAGGCGGGAAAAAATATAGTTCCGGAAATTGCGCCGGCTTAACGCCAAACCGCCTTCTTTTTCCGGCAACAGTAATTTTTGTAATTTTATTACGGCCCGCTCCCCTCCGTGCGCAAGGATGCTGCTCACCAGCGCCTGAGCCTGCCCCGGTTTTTCGGTTGCCAACAAACGCTCGATGTAGACGGGAAATTCACGCAGTTTTTTCACAATCGCGTACGGCGTTTTATCGAGATCCCCGGCCAGCACCGCCCAATCGTCCGACATACGCTCGAACAAAGCGACCCGTTCCCGGGCCGTCCAGATATGCAGCCCCAATTCTTCATTGATCAGGCGGCGCAGCGCGCGCCCGCGACTGTCGTTCCGGTCACAATCCATCCGCAGGCAAAGCGCATCAAACCCCCGGTCAAAGTATACCTTGGAAATATTTTCATAAGTATCCAGCAGCGCGTAAATTTCCTCGGGGGGTTTTTTGAACTGCCGGCTTAGTTCCCCGATCTGTTCGGCTTCGATGCCGTCGCGAAACAATTCCCAGAGCCGGCGCTTTTGGACCCGGTCCCAGCGCGTATAGTCAAACCAGGCCAGCCGGCGTTTTACCGCGCTTTTGTTCCAGCTGAACCGCTGCGCTTGACGGTTAAGCGCTTCGACCAGGGCGTCGTTGCTCATGGTCAGGAAATTATTCCGGATAAATACCAGGGCGGAGGCTTTTTCCCGGACAGCCGATTCGTCGGCGCGGAGTTCCCGGGACAACAAAAATTTCTGCTGTTCACTAAGCTGCCTGCCGAACGGCACGTTCCGGGCAATCGACTGGATCAGCTGTTTTTCCTTAATATCGCTCCATTGCCGTTTTCCCTGGGGAGGCTGTTTGCGTCCGGTTTCCCGGTTTTCCGATAGCACTATCCGCTCGCGAAATACATCCTGAAAAGTCGGCGCAGAGACGATCAAGTGCGGAGAAAGCGTTGCCCCGGGTTCCCGGCCGAAAACCGGCAACGGCAGCATCATTGCCTGGACCAGAAAAATCCCGGTTATTTTGATAATAATACGTTTATTTTTTAAGCTCAATCGGAACATAACATTCGATTCCCCTTACGCGAAATATCCCTTGATCCGGCGGCATTAAATAGCCGCCTAAAAAGGCGTTAAAGCATACCACAGTTTTTCGATTCGCGCAATGGGAATAAAGGATGTAACTCTTTGGCGGTAAACCAATAACATGATTGGGAAATTAAGCGGATGCGACCCGGCTAAAAACAGGGACCGGCGATCCCCGCATTCCGGGAACAGAGGGGCGTTCGGTTCATACCCAAAAACGGCCGGAAACAATTATCCGCGGATAAAACTATTGCAACGCCGCCTCGGTAACCACGCCATAGCCGTTTTTAACCAGGGCGTTAATCGCTTTCTGGGCGTCATCGAAGCGAAAGACCATCAGCGCCTTTTCCGAACGCTTTTCCATAAAGCCGTACATATACTCGATATTCAAATCATGCTTGCCCATAAAATCCAGCAGTCTGGCCAGCCCGCCGGGCCGATCGTCAACCTCCACGGCAACGATATCGGTGCGCTCAGCCACGAACTGTTCTTTGCGCAATACCTCCAGCGCGATTTTCGGCTTATCCACCACTAAGCGCAGAATACCGAATTCTTTATTTTCGGCAATGGTCAAGGCCTTGATATTCACCTGGTTATTACCTAAAAGCTTGCACACATCCGCCAAGCGGCCGGTTTTATTTTCAAGGAATACGGATATCTGGGTGATTTTCATACGTGCTCCTTTTTTTATATCTTACGTTTATCGATTACCCGTTTTGACTTGCCCTCGGAACGTTCCAGGGTTTTATGTTCCACCAGGGTCACTTTCAGCGAGACCCCCAGGGTCGACGCGATTTCTTTGCGGATCCGTTCGCGCAGGTCTTCCAGTTTTTTTATCTCATCCGAGAAAAAGCTCTGCTCCACTTCTACCAAAACCTCCAGCATATCCAACCCGCCGGCCTGCCGGTCGACAATAAGCTGATAATGCGGCTGGGTGCCTTCGATTTTCAGCAGCGCGTGTTCGATCTGAGAAGGAAAAACATTAATACCGCGGATGATCAGCATATCATCGGTCCGGCCGAGCACTTTACTGATGCGCGGGGAGGTCCGTCCGCAGGAACATGGGGCCGACTCCATGCACACGATATCGCGGGTACGATAGCGCAGCAACGGAATTCCCTGTTTGGTAAGCGTGGTAATTACCAGCTCGCCGCGTTCCCCATCCGCCACCGGTTCTCCGCTTTTCGGATCGATCACCTCCGGATAAAACACATCCCAGTAAATATGCAGACCGTTCTTCCTGGCGCATTCCTGAGCCACGCCCGGCCCGATAATTTCCGATAAGCCGTAAATATCATAAGCATTGAGGTCCCAGATCCGCTCGATCTCGCCGCGCATTTTCTCGCTCCACGGTTCGGCGCCGAAAATACCGATTTCCCACGTGCTTTCGCTCGGATTAAAATTCATTTCTCTGGCCTCGTCCGCCATGTACAATGCGTAACTGGGCGTGCAGGCCAGGATGCGCGGTTTTAAATCACGCATAAGATTAAGCTGGCGTTTTGACTGCCCGGAAGAAACCGGAATAACCGAAA
>JAQULA010000075.1 GCA_028718845.1 Candidatus Omnitrophota bacterium | reverse complement strand
AGGATCTGCCGGCGGGCTTCTCGGCCGATTACCGACTGAAAATCCCTGACCATCATCGGAAACGGATGCGGCCCGGCAACGCTGCCGATAATGTAATGCGTAGTTTCCACATTAGTCACCCAGTTGCGCATGGCTTCATTCATTGCATCTTTAAGCGTTTTGCTTCCGGAACCGACCGGGGTGACTTTCGCTCCCAGCAGTTTCATGCGAAAAACATTTAAAGCCTGACGCCGGGTATCTTCTTCTCCCATGAAGATTTCACATTCCAATCCGAACCGGGCGGCTACCACGGCGGTGGCCACCCCATGTTGTCCGGCCCCGGTTTCGGCGATGACCCGCTTTTTTTTCATGTGCAGCGTAAGCAGGCCTTGCCCGAGGGTATTATTTATTTTATGCGCGCCGGTATGCAGCAGGTCTTCGCGTTTTAAATATATTTTTACCCCCAGGTGCCGGCTCAGGCGCTCGGCATAATACAACGGGGTTGGCCGGCCGGCAAAATCGCGCAAATAATAATTCAGCGAACGCTTAAACTCAGGGCTTTTTTTGGTTTGAGCGTAAAGCGTTTCCAGTTCCGCCAACGCCGTGCTCAGCGTTTCGGGGATAAATTTTCCGCCAAACCGGCCAAAATAGCCTTTGCGGTCCGGGACTGCGGCCATGATTATTTTTTCTCCTTTATAAACGAATCGCCGATATTCATTTTTTTCTTGAATTCTTCATTGAACTGTTTTGCTTCGGCATAGGTGCCGAAAGAGCCGACATTGATCTTAAAATAAGGTTTTTCGCGGTTGCCGGAGCGGTAAATAGTGTCCATGGACACCGCGTAGCCTTTGGCTTTTAACGTATCCGCAAAAAACTGGGCGGCGGATTCATCGGCGTATTCCGCGACCTGAATCACATAATATTTTCCCTTGGCCGCGGGGGGTTGCGGCTCCGTTTCCGCCACGATCACCGCTTTTTTTTCCTCGGCAATCGCCGGTTTGGGCGCGGCGGCCGGTGCTTCCGGCTTCGGCGCGGTTTTGACCCGCTGCGAAACCGCGATTATTCCGCTGACTAAAACGCTGCACACCGCGATACTGCTCAAAGCAATGATAACATTTTTATTGAGCAGGCTCTCGACCACGCGTTTTTGGAGATCGATAAACATCCGTTTTTGTGCCAGCCGGACCATCAGCCGCCGGTTGCGATTTTCGGTTTTTTTGAGTTTTTCCTCGAGTTCGGCGATCGATTTGTTCAGCTGTATCAGCTCATCGTGGGCACGGTGCTGTACGGCCGCCGGCTCGGCGGTGAATAATTCTTTTTCCGCCGGCGCGCCGGGTTTATTCTTTTCCGGGATCGCGGCTTTTTTTTCGACCGGCGGAGCTTTTTTTTCAAATAACGACGCTTCTTTTACCGGCGCCGGCGCTTTTTTTTCCACCACGGATTCATTGGCGGTGACGGAATGCTTCGGTTCGGCCGGTTTGGCCGTCCCGTAGAGTTTTTTCTGGATATCGTCCTCCCGGTATTTATTGGCGAGAGCGTTTTCATCCGGCTGCACCGTTTCGCTAATGTCCCCGTACAAGCGCCGCTGAATTTCTTTTTCGGTTATTTTACCGTGCTGGGCTTCCGGTTCATTTTTTTTATCATGTTTATTTTTCATGATTAACCTCTCTCGGTTTTGTCTGCAGGCACTTTCTTGCGCGTTGGATCAACCGGCGTATTTTCTTACCGTCTTTTGATCCGGGTGCATTTTCAACCCCGCTGGAGACATCAATTCCATATGGTCGGCTGCTGCGAATAACGTCGCACACGTTTTCCGGGGTGATGCCCCCGGCCACGATAAACGGTTTGGTCATCCGGGCGTTTCTCAGCCATGCGTGTTTAAAACACTGCCCGGTCCCACCGTAGCGGTCAGGCTCATAGGCGTCAAAAAGAAAGGCGTCAACCTGAGTGTAGTCCGCCGTTTGTTTCAGCGAGGTTTTGTCGTTGACCCGTATCGCTTTGATTATTGTACAATAGTTTCGCAGGGATGCGCAATATTTATCATCTTCCTCTCCCTGCAGCTGGACGGCGCTGAGCCGGCACAGACGTGCGATCCGGGCCGCCTCTTTTTGGGGCGCATTGACGAAAACCCCCACGCACGGCACGAACGGCGGTAAGCTTGTAATTATTTTTGCCGCTTGCTCCGGGCGGATACGTCGGGGGCTGTCGGCAAAAATAAATCCCAGGGCATCCGCTCCATAGCGTATTGCCGTCAAGGCATCCGGAAGATTGGTGATACCGCAGATCTTTATTTTAATCATGTTTTTTCCCCAATAAAATATGTATGCGCCGGGTGATATCCGGCGCCGTAACCAGCCCTTCTCCGATCAACGCGGCATGGACTCCGATTTTTTTTAAAAACAGCATAGCGCGTCGTGAGTTTATTCCGCTTTCGCTGACCACGATTTTTCCGTCCGGGATCTTTTTTATCAGGCGTTCGGTGGTGCCCATGTTCACGGAAAAGTCGTTCAGGTTGCGGTTATTGATTCCGATGATCCGGGCCCGTCCGAGGTTGACCTTTTCCAGATCGCGTTCGTCATGGATCTCGATAATGGCGTTCATGCCCAGCGCGTGGGTTTGCCGGAGCAGTTTGTCCAGTCTGGTTTTGCTCAGGATCGCCGCGATGAGCAGCACCGCATCCGCTCCGCAGCAGTATGATTCATAAATCTGATATTCTTCAAGCATGAAATCCTTGCGCAGAACCGGAATCGATACCGCTGACTTCACTTTTTTTAAATCCGTCAGCGTTCCTTTGAACCGGGGATCGGTAAGCACGGAAATTGCCGAAATTCCGGATTTTTCATAGGTCAGCGCGGTTTTAACCACATCCAGGTCAGGATTAAGATCTCCTTTCGACGGCGAGGCTTTCTTTACTTCGCCGATACAATGCACGGCCGTTCCGGCCGAAAGGGCCGCAAACAAATCGCCCAGCGGATATTTCCGGCAGGGGACCCGTTTAAATAAAGATTCCAGGGGAACGGATTTTTTCTGTTCCCGGATTTCCTTTTGTTTAGCGTTGACGATATTTTTAAGCAGTGACGGCATTGGTATATTCAATTAAACGATCGAGTTTTTGTTTTCCCGCTCCTTCGAGCAGACTTTTTTTCGCTTTCTGCAGACCCTCTTCCACGCTGGTTGCGACATCGGCCGCGTACAGTGCGAAAGCGGTATTGAGCAGGACCAGATCCGGTATCGGCCCGGATTTTTTTTCAAAGATTCCCCGGGCAATTGCCGCGCTTTCATCCGGATTTTTGATCTGCAGATCGGCTAATGCCGCGCGTTCGAAACCGAATTGCTCGGGAGTAACCGTGTAAGAACGAACCGTGCCGCCGCGCAATTCGCTTACGAAGGTCTCCGCCGTCAGGCTGACTTCATCCATTCCGTCGGCGCCGTGGACCACCAGGGCATGCCGAACTCCGAGATTGCCTAAAACCCGCGCCAGCGGCAGAGTGAGGTCTTTGGTGAAAACTCCCAATAATTGGTGAGTGGCGTTTGCCGGATTGGTCAGAGGGCCGAGTACGTTAAAAATAGTCCGGATGCCGATTTCCTTGCGCGGGCCGATGGCATGGCGCATTGCCCCGTGAAATGTCGGAGCGAACAGGAAACCGATGCCGATTTCGTTAATACACTTTTCGACCGCCTCCGGAGCGGCCATGATGTTCACTCCCAGTTTTTCCAGTAAATCGGCGCTGCCGGATGTTCCGGAAGCGCTGCGATTGCCGTGTTTGGCAACGGTTACTCCCGCGCCGGCGGCCAGCAGAGCCGCGATGGTTGAAACATTAAAACGATTGGTTCCCGATCCGCCGGTTCCGCAGGTATCCAGGATTACGTCGCGCCGGATGTTCAGGTGCGTGGCAAACGAACGCATTACCCGGGCGGCCGCGGTAATCTCATCCACGGTCTCCCCTTTTACGCGCAAAGCGGTGATGAATGCGCCGATTTGCGCCGCAGTCGCCTCTCCGCGCATGATTTCACCGAAAATGCGTTCGGTTTCATCCCCGGATAAATCTTCCCGTTTAATCAGCTTGGCGATTCCGTCTTTAATCATGCGCGGCGGCCTCCAGGAAATTTTTTAAAATTGACTTACCCTCCCGGGTCAGGATCGATTCCGGATGGAATTGCACTCCCCAGAGCGGAAAATCCCGGTGTCGAATCCCCATGATTTCCCCGTCATCGGAGCGGGCAATGATCTTCAGGCACTTCGGCATGGTCGATTCGGCGATGACCAGCGAATGATACCGCGTCGCCGCAAAGGGGTTGGGAATATTTTTAAAAATAGTGTCCCGGTCGTGGGAAATATTCGATGTTTTTCCGTGCATAAGATGTTTGGCGCGCACGATGGTCGCCCCGAACGCCTCTCCGATGCACTGATGCCCCAGGCATACCCCGAGGATAGGCGTGGTGCGGTAAAATGTCTTTATGATCTCGCAGGATAACCCGGCTTGTTTGGGAGTGCACGGACCGGGAGAAATAACCAGGTACGCCGGGCGCATGGCTTTGATCCGCTCGATGCTGATGCGGTCGTTGCGGGCCACCGACACGGTTTGTCCCAGCTCTCCGAAATATTGCACCAGATTATAGGTAAAGGAGTCATAGTTATCGATCAACAGCATCATAGCATTCCCTTCATTGCCATTTCAATCGCATGCAATAATGCCCGCGCTTTGTTTACGGTTTCCTGGTACTCTTTGGCCGGGACCGAATCAGCGACTATCCCGGCGCCGGCCTGGACATACGCGGTGGAATCTTTGACGATTATGGTCCGGATGGTGATACACGTATCTAAATTACGGGAAAAACTGAAATAGCCCACGCATCCGGCATACGGCCCGCGGCGCACCGGCTCCAATTCGTCGATAATCTCCATGGCCCTGATTTTCGGGGCCCCGCTGACGGTGCCGGCCGGAAACGTTGCCCGCAGCACGTCAAATTCGTCTTTTCCTTTGTTGAGCGTTCCCTGGACATCGCTGACAATGTGCATGACATGGGAATATTTTTCGATCACCATCAATTCTTTTACCTCGACACTCCCGGCGCGGCATATCCGGCCCAGGTCGTTGCGGCCCAGGTCGACCAGCATGATATGCTCGGCCAGTTCCTTGGGGTCATGCAGAAGATTATCGGCAAGCCGGGCGTCTTCTTCCTCGTTTTTACCGCGCTTTCGGGTCCCGGCGATCGGCCGGACTTCCGCCCGGTGACCCTCACAGCGTACCATTACTTCCGGAGAAGAACCGACCAGTTTAGTGTCGTCGAACTTAAGATAATACATATATGGTGAAGGATTGACGATGCGTAACGCCCGGTAGATATCGAACGGATCGACATTAACTTCAACTTTAAACCGCTGGGAAAGCACCGTCTGAATGATATCTCCGGAACGGATATATTCTTTTGCTTTTCTGACCGAGTGTTCGTATTCGGGTTTGCTCAGGTTGGATTTTACGCAGAACGCTCCCGCTTTTTTAATTTTTTTGCGCAGACGTACCGGACGCTGAAGCAGATTCGCCAAAGCATTAATTTTCCGGATTGAATCGCCGTAGATACGCTCCAGCTCCGGTGCGGACTTGTGGCGGTTGTTACCGATAAACGCGTTGGAAACGATTTTTATAGTGTGGCTGACATGGTCGAAGATCAGGATCGTATCGGTTAAAACAAACGTGCAGTCCGCCAGGTTCAAATCGTCCGGATTTTTATCCGGGATCGATTCAAAAAAACGGACCGTGTCATAACTGATGTATCCGACCAATCCGCCGCAAAAACGCGGCAGCCCGGCGACATCGACGAATCGGTACCCCTGCATGATTTTTTTTATCTCCTGCAAAGGGTCTTGTTCGGCCGTAAACCGCGTCGAACGGAACCGTCCGTTCTTTTTTTTCAGCAGTTCGATATCACGGCCCTTGCTTTTGAAAACCAGGGACGGATTACAGCCTAAAAATGAGTAGCGGCCGATCTTTTCGCCGCCTTCGACCGATTCCAGCAGATAGGCGTAGGCATCGTTGTCGATTTTCATGAATGCCGACACCGGTGTTTCCAGGTCAGCCAGCAGTTCCCGGTATACCGGAATAAGATTGCCTTTTTTACTTAAGCGTTTAAATTCCTCGCAGCTGGGATGGTACATTATCGATTACCGCCTGTGTTATGCCATGCGTGTAAAAAAGCATGAACGTTCACCCGTATGACAAGCTACCCCGGCCTGTTCGACCTGAATAAGCAGGGTGTCCTTGTCGCAGTCGTAGTATATCGTTTTCACGTTTTGAAAGTGTCCGGAAGTTTCTCCTTTAAGCCACAGGGTTTTACGGGAACGCGACCAGTATGTCGCCAACCCGCTATCGAGCGTTTTTTGCAGCGATTCCCGGTTCATGTACGCGACCATCAATACGTCTTTATTGGCGGCATCCTGAATTACCACCGGAATTAGCCCGTCGCTGCCGAACTTTAAGTCATCCAGCGACGCCAAGTTCATCAATTCCAATTTTTTACCGCCTGTTTTTTTATTCTGCACAGTGTATTGCCTCCCTTAAGTCTATTTTTCCTTCGTACAATGCCTTTCCGATAATAACCCCAAACAGATTAGGATAATCATTTTTAAGCCGGCGCAGGTTTTTTATGTCTTCGATGCCGGAAATCCCTCCCGCGCACAGGATATTGATCCGGGTGCCGGTGAGAACTCCGGTGAGCAGCCCCATATTCGGGCCGGAGAGAGTGCCGTCACTGGTTACGTCGGTAACCACGGCCAAACCGATACCGGATTGTTCGATTTTTTTTAACGCGTCCTGCACCGTCAGCGCGGTCTGCTCCGTCCAGCCTTTGTTCATTACTATCCCGGCTTTTGAATCGATGCTGACGATAATCCTGGCGCGGACATCTTCGTCGATCGTGTGCAGGAAGTCGTCATCGTCGAATATCCGGGTGCTCATTATTACCCGGTAGACCCCTTTATCCAGAAGCGATTTTATCGTTGCCGCCGAGCGCACCCCTCCGCCGACATGGACCTTAACCCCGAGTTTTTTTATGATCGCGGAAATAACTTTCTGATTTTTCGGTTTTCCCGCCAACGCGCCGTCAAGGTCGATAATGTGCAGGATTTCCGCGCCCTGCTGGTTCCATTGTTCCGCGACTGCCAGGGGGTCATCGGCATAAACCGTTTCCTTGGCATATGATCCGCGAAACAATCGGACCACTTTCCCGTTACGTAAGTCGATTGCCGGTGTGATTAACATCTTAATCGATAACTCCCTTGGTGGATGGCACGCCCTTGCGCCGCGGATCAACCGTTACGGCCTGATCCAGGGCCTTGCCCATAGCTTTGAACATGGCTTCCAGGATGTGGTGCAAATCCCCTTCCGCCGATTTGACGACATATACTAAGCTGATCCCGGCATGCTGCAGGAAAGCCTCAAGAAATTCTTCGGCATGCGCGAACTCAAAATTCGTCGTGTCGAAACGTCCTTGAATTGCCGCCGCGGATGCTTCCATTATTTTTCCGGTCAGGCAAGGCCGGCCGCTGATATCCACCGCGACTTCCACTGCTACCTTGTCCATGACCACGGTAAAACAGCCGTAGCGTGAGATCCCTTCTTTTTCTCCCAGGGCCTGTTTGAACGCCTTGCCCAGGGCAATGCCGAGGTCTTCAATGATATGATGCGGCAAGTCCCCTTTGGCGTCGATGGTCAGGTCAAAAAATCCGTGGAATGCGAACAGGGTCAATAAATGGTCCAATGGCTCGAATCCGGTGGATACGGCCGCGTTACCGGAACCGTCAATGCCGAGTGATCCCTGAATCGCCACTTCATTCGTGGTCCTTTTTATAAGCGCGTTCCTTTGTGTGGTCATAGCCTACTCCTTATTCAAAGCGTGATTTTAA
>JAQULA010000074.1 GCA_028718845.1 Candidatus Omnitrophota bacterium | reverse complement strand
GGCAACCACCCGGTTTACCTTCCAGGATGTTACCGCGATTGAAAAACTTACCGGCGTGGTCGCGCGGGTCAGCCCGGATGTGCGCGGCCGGGGGCAGATGGTTTATGCCGATAAAAACTGGAATACGTCGGTAGAAGGGGTAGGGGAGGATTACGCGGTGATGCGGGCATCGGTTCCGGTGGTCGGCCGTTTTTTTACCGAACCGGAGATCCGGATGCGGGAAAAGGTGGTTTTACTGGGAATGACCGTTGTTAAAGAATTGTTCGGCGATAAAAACCCGGTGGGAGAGTCGGTCAAGATCAACCGGATTAATTTTAAGGTTATCGGTATCCTTCCGGTAAAAGGAGCGAACGCTTTCCATGACCAGGACGATACCGTGATGATCCCGGTCACTACCGCGATGTTCCGGGTTTTCGGCCTGCAGTATATCGATACCATATTTGTGGAAGTAAAAAACGCCGCTTTGGTTGAACCAGCGCAGCAGGAAATTCGGAAATTACTGGTTAAGCTGCACCGGGTCAGCAAAGAGAATGAAGAGGATTCGTTTGAGATCCGGAATATGTCCGATATCAAAACCACATTGGAAACGACCACGAAAACGATGTCCCTGCTGCTGGGCTCCATCGCGGCGATCTCGCTGCTGGTCGGCGGGATCGGGATTATGAATATCATGCTGGTTTCGGTGACTGAACGCACCCGGGAAATCGGTTTGCGTAAGGCAATCGGAGCCAATAACAAGGATATCCTGGTCCAGTTCCTGATCGAGGCGGTGCTGATGTCGTTTATCGGAGGAATAAGCGGAATTGTGCTGGGAAGCGCCGTATCTTTTTTGATAACCCTTGCCGCCGGATGGACGGTAAAGGTTTCGCTGTTTTCGGTGTTGTTATCCACGATATTTTCGCTGATTGTCGGCGTGGTCTTCGGCCTTTGGCCGGCAAAACAGGCCTCCGAGCTCAATCCGATCGAAGCCTTGCGGTACGAATAACCGCCGCAGGCCGCAATCCTCAAGCTGCATGCCTAAACCCGGAGCAACGTTCATGGAAAATGCGTTGCCGGTAATTTTTATCTTATCGATTTGCGCCGCTTCTATTTTCTTGCCTATTTGTTTTTCCGGATATACAATACAACGTTATGAATACCCGGAAAGGATTTGTCCGCGTGAATTCCCGGCTGCCGGCGCGAACCGAAAACAGCGGAAAATCAAAAAGCTGTTTTGTTTATATTTTGCAGTGCTCCGACGGAACGTATTATACCGGATATACCCCGGATCTCGAACGCAGAGTGGCCCGGCATAATAACGGCCGGGGGGCAAAGTATACCCGCGGCCGGGTTCCGGTGAAACTGGTGTATGCGCGCAAATACGCCTCGGTTCCTCAGGCGTTGCGGGAGGAGCGGAGAATAAAGGGTTTGACCCGAGGACAAAAGGAACGGCTGCTGGTCAACCGGCGCCGTCGGGAGCAGGTTAAAAAATAACCGCGTACATCAAGGGCATCCGGTTATGCGGGTTTTGCGGAACTAAAAATATTACCCCCGGTCTGGCTATGCTTAATAACCGAAAACAACCGATCCAGAATTTTGAAAGCAGCGGCTATACGACGGAAGTCATTTTCGAGAAGTTTTCCACGTCGTTTAACGGGCTCTCCGATGCGGTGGTGGCGCAGCGACTGGAAGAATACGGCTACAACGAGCCGGCACGGAAGAAAAAACGGACCATCCTGTTTCAGATCATTTCCAAGTTTGTTAACCCCCTGGTTATCGTGCTGATCATTATCGCGGTTTTTTCTTTGTTTTTCGGAGAAAAAATAAGCGCGGTATTGGTTATCCTGATGGCGATTATGAGCGTGTTTTTGTCGTTTATCCAGGAATACCGTGCCGGCAAAGAAGCGGAAAAGCTCAGTGAAATGGTCCGCGCTACGGCTACCGTATACCGGAACGGGAAACCGCGGGAAGTGAAAATCCGGGAGATCGTCCCCGGGGATATCGTCGATTTATTCGCCGGGGATATGATCCCGGCCGATCTGCGTATTATTTCATGCAAGGATTTATTTATCAATCAGGCGTCATTGACCGGCGAATCCTACCCGGTTGAAAAAAACGCCGAGCCGATTCAGGCCAAAACGAATTCCGTGGCCGATTTTTCCAATATCGCGTTTATGGGTTCGAGCGTAGTCAGCGGCACCGGTCTGGGGGTGGTGATCCGGACCGGACTGGCCACGCAATTCGGCGAACTTTCCCGGCGTTTGGCAACCATGGCCGTGGAATCGAGTTTCGACAAAGGCATCCGCGGATTTACCTGGGTAATGATCCGGTTCATGCTGGTGCTGGTCGTGGTCATTTTTACGATTAATGCGTTGTCGAAAGGCAATTATATCGAGGCCTTGCTTTTTTCGCTGGCCGTTGCGGTTGGGCTCACTCCGGAAATGCTGCCGATGCTGGTGGCGATCAATCTTTCCAAGGGCGCGATTGCCATGTCGAAAAAAGAGGTCATCGTCAAGCGCCTCAATTCGATCCAGAATTTCGGGGCGATGGATGTATTATGCACGGATAAGACCGGGACCCTGACTCTGGACAAAATCGTGCTGGAGCATCATTGCGATGTGGTGCGTAAAGATGATGATGATGTTTTGCGGCTTGCTTACCTCAACAGTTTTTACCAGACCGGGCTTAAGAATATCCTGGATCGGGCAACCCTGGCCCATGAGAAGCTGCTGGTCAAACAGCAATATAAGAAAGTCGACGAAATCCCGTTTGATTTTTCCCGGAAAATGATGTCGGTCGTGGTTGAGTATGACAGCCGGCACCGTTTGATTGCCAAAGGGGCCCCGGAAGAGGTGTTTAAACGCTGTACTCAGTATGAACTGGATGGGGAGATCCTGGATATCAACGACCTGATTGTCGCCGATCTTAAAAAAGAATATACCGATTTGAGTTCGGAAGGTTTCCGCGTGTTGGCGGTGGCCTATAAAGACATCGCAGAGAAAAAAAGCGCTTATGCCAAGGACGACGAACAGGGTCTGATCCTGAAAGGGTATATGGCATTTCTTGATCCGCCGAAGCCGACGGCGAAAAAGACGATCGAGGTGCTGAAAAGCCTGGGGATCGAATTCAAGGTGCTTACCGGCGACAATGAACTGGTGACCAAAAAAATATGCGGTGATGTCGGCCTGGACATAAAAGGATTGGTTACCGGCGATGTGATTGAAAAACTGAAGGATATCGAACTGCAGGAACTGGTGAAACGAACAACGGTTTTCGCGCGGCTGTCTCCATCGCAGAAAGAACGGGTTATCCATGCTTTGCATGAAAATAAGCATATCGTCGGATACCTGGGAGACGGGATCAACGACGCCCTGGCGCTGAAGGCCGCGGACGTCGGCATCTCCGTGAACAATGCCGTGGATATTGCCAAGGAAACAGCGGATATTATTCTATTAAAGAAAAGCCTGATGGTGCTTGAAGACGGGGTTATCGAAGGCAGAAAGACTTTCGGGAATATCGTCAAGTATATCAAGATGGGGTCGAGTTCGAATTTCGGCAACATGATCAGCATGACCGGGGCCTGTCTTTTTCTGCCGTTTTTGCCGATGCTGCCGATCCAGATACTGCTGAATAATTTTCTCTATGATATTTCCCAGGTGGCGATCCCGACGGACGAGGTGGACAAGGAGTATGTTATGCGGTCGCGGCCGTGGAATCTGGGGTATATCAAGAAATTCATGATTTTTTTCGGGCCGATCAGTTCGGTGTTCGATTTTATAACTTTCGGGGTACTGTTGTTCGTTTTTCACGCTTCCGCGCCGTTGTTCCATACCGGCTGGTTTTTGGAATCGTTGTGTACCCAAACCCTGGTTATCCATGTCATTCGTACCGGCAAGATTCCTTTTCTGGAAAGTAAGCCCGGACCGTTTTTAATATTTACGTCTATTTATATCGTTACCATCGGATTGCTGCTGCCGCTGACTACCCTCGGAAAATATTTCGGGTTCGTCGCTCCGCCGCTGCCGTACTTCTTCGTTTTGGTTATTATCGTCGGGGCTTATTTGTTTTCCGTCCAGGCCGTAAAAAGCTGGTTTATAAAAAAATACGGGTACGAGTGACCGGCGGTCCGGCTTTTCGGATAATCCCGTCCGGTTTTTATTTCCGGTCTTTCCCCGGGTTGTGATACAATAATAACCATAACGGAACTACACCCATAATCGTAAAGGAGGCAGGTCATGGCGGTTAAAAAAATCGGGGAGAAATATCGTTGTCCGGTATGCGGCAATGAAGTTCTGGTTACTAAGGTCGGCGGCGGAGAATTGGTATGCTGCGGGAAACCGATGGATAAAATAACTACTTAAGGGGGACGGCTATGACAAAATCGATCAAAGGGACTAAGACTGAGCAGAACTTACTGAAGGCTTTTGCCGGAGAATCACAGGCACGCAACCGCTACACCTATTTTGCCAGCGCCGCGCGCAAAGAAGGATTCGAGCAGATTGCCAATATTTTCATGGAAACCGCCGAGAATGAAAAGGAGCACGCGAAGGTTTTCTTTAAATATCTGGAAGGCGGGGAGGTCCAGATAACCGCGGCGTATCCCGCGGGGATGATCAAAGATACCAAAACAAATCTTGAAGCCGCCGCGGCCGGAGAGAATATGGAATGGACCGCGTTGTATGCCGACTTTGCCCAGGTCGCCAAAGCGGAAGGCTTTGCGGATGTTTCCCGGTCATTCGAACAGATCGCGAAAGTGGAAAAATTTCACGAGTCGCGTTACCGCCGGCTTATCGGAAATATCGCCGATAAAGCGGTATTTAAGAAAAAAACTTCCGTCAAATGGCATTGTATCAATTGCGGCTACGTGCATGAAGGCCCGGAAGCGCCGACCGAATGCCCGGCATGTAAGCATCCGCAGGCGTATTATGAGGTTCTGGCGGAAAACTTCTAACCGATAACGATAAGCTTGGATGCATAAAGCAAGAAAATACGGCAATCATCCGTTTAATGTGGCGGTTATTCACGGCGGCCCGGGAGCGGCCGGAGAAATGGCCCCGGTTTGCCGGGAATTGGCCGAAAGCCGGGGCGTAATCGAGCCGCTGCAATCAGCCGTATCGGTTAATGGCCAGATCCGTGAGTTGGCCGATACTTTGCGGCGGGAAAAGGCCGCTGTACCTATAACCTTAATCGGTTTTTCCTGGGGGGCATGGCTTAGTTTTTTATTCACCGCGAAGTATCCCCGGCGTATAAAAAAACTGATCCTTATCGGAAGCGGCCCCTTTCAGGAGCGTTATGCTTTGGATATTCAGAAAACCAGGCTGAGCCGTCTCAGTGATGAGCAGAAAAACGAGTTCAGGTCTCTGGGCGAACTTCTTTCCGCTCCCGGGCATGGCCCCGCGGTAAAAGAACGTTTAAGCGCTTTGTTCCTGAAGACCGATGCGTATAGTCCGTTGCAAAATAATCCCGCGGATGTTGATTTTCGCCCGGAGGTTTTTCGGGGGGTATGGCCGGAAGCGGCATTGATGCGCCGCACCGGAAAATTATTGGCCAGCGGGAAAAATATACAATGCCCGGTGGTGGCGATTCATGGCGATTATGATCCGCATCCGGCATCCGGGGTGGATAAGCCGTTATCCGCTCTTTTGCCGCAGTTTCGTTTTATCCTGCTGAAACAATGCGGGCACAAACCATGGATCGAACAAAAAGCGCGAAAAAAATTTTATGATATTCTTAGCCGGGAAGTATTATAAAGTGTCCGGTCATTAAAAAAGGAAAAGCCGTGGCCGACAATCAAACCGTATCGGAAGAAATTCAAGCTTATCAGGAGTTATCCTGCCGGACATTAGAGCGGGCATTGCGTGAAATCCCTTTTTACGCCGCCTGGAACGAGTTCGACCCCGGGCCGTCGGCGCATATCGATCAGCGGTTTGCCGCTTTGCCGGAATTGACCAAGGAGGATATCCGGGGCAATTTTCCTTTTGGTTTTGTCCCTCGGGGGGTCGATGTCTCGGCCGCATTGCGCCGCAAAGATATCGAATTGGTGGAAACCAGCGGCACTACTTCGGAAAAGGTAACCAATTATTGGGATCAGCGCTGGTGGGATTCCAGCGAACGGGCCTCGTGGCAGTTGAACCCGGTTATGCGCAGCTGGGCCACCGGAACGCATCGGGAGGCCATTCTTACCAGCAGTAAAAATGTGGGCCGCTCCAGTGATAAGCTTGATTTAAATTTTGCCCGGCGCCGGCTCGACCGTTTTCTTTATCTGAACGAAAAAACCTCGCCTTTATTATGGCAGTCTTACCATTATCGGCGTATGATTGAGGAGTTGCGGCAATACGCGCCGGAAATTCTGGAAGCGAATCCGTCATATTTATGGCGGTTGTGCCGTTTTGCCCTGGAACAGGGGCTGCGGATCGAACAGCCGCGGGCCGTGGTGTTTACCTATGAATTGCCGTTGCAATATCAGTTATATTATATCCGGAGGGCATTGCATTGCCCGCTGATCAGTTCCTACGGTACTACCGAATTAGGGTATGTGTTTATGCAGTGTGAACACGGGCGGTTTCATCAGAACACCGCATCGTGCCGCGTGGATTATCGTCCGCTGGGCGGGGACGACACTATGCGGCGCGGCCGGATTTTAGTTACCACCTTTAATAATGAATACTATCAGATCATGCGTTTTGACCCGGGTGATATCGTTTGTTTGGCGTCCGAACCCTGCCCCTGCGGACGAGAGGAAGGAATGGTCCTTGATGATATCGAAGGGCGATTTTCACAAGCGACCTTCGATCGCAGCGGCCGGCCGGTAACCTTGCGTTCCCTGGATGAAACGGTTTTTTCCTCAGCCGGTCCGCGGGAATATGAACTGACTCAAAGAGATTCGCGGGATTATCGGCTGCGTTTCGAAACCGGGGTCGATCCTGGGCCGGTTAAAACGGCATTGCAAAAAATATACGGAGATGATGCGCGTATTGCCATCGAATCGAACGAAGTAATCGCTCCGGGGGTATCGGGAAAATTCCGTCATGCCGGGTACGCGGGATACGGGATAATTAATCGCGGCGGTTGAAGAAGGGAAGAGGTTATGAAAAAAACAGTACCGGATTATCTTATCGCCGGGGGGCATTGGCATAATTTTGACGCGATATTGCATGCGATTCTTAAAAAAACCCGGTTACCCGCTCCGAAGGTTGCTTATATCGGCGCGGCCAACGGCGAACATAAGGATTTTTTCCGGCGGACCGAGAAGTCTTTGTTGCTCGCCGGTGCGGCGGAGGTAAAACACGCGCGTATCGATTGTTCCGGATGGCAGCGGCTATGTGTTGAGAGCGATATAATATTTGTTTCCGGCGGCGATGTCTTCGCGGGCATGGAAATCCTGCGCCGGGCTCAAGCCGTGGAATTATTACGCAGGCTGCATTCACAGGGGAAAATATTCATCGGGGTTTCCGCCGGCAGTATTATGCTGGCAAAACAATGGCTGGTTTGGCCGGACGCGCATGATGAAAAAAAGTTCCGCGTTTTTCCCTGCCTGGGCATTGCCGATGTTTTTTGTGATACGCACGATGAGCCGGAATGGACGGAATTGAAGACATTAGTGGCTCATTTACCGCCCGGGAATATCGGGGTGGGATTACGTTCCGGTTCGGCGATAGCGGTGACCGGCGGGGAAGTCGAGGTTATTACCGGGAAGGTGGATGTTATCGATAACGTTTCGCGCGGCCGGCTGGACGCCCCGCAGGCTGGGGGAAAGAGTTGTAAGTTTAAGGAATCTTAATGAACCGGAACGAACTTCAGCTGTCCGGAAAATATAATTATGTTGGCTATGCGTTGAGGTAAGCTATAATAATGAAAAACAGGATGGGTGCGGGTCCGATCATTCACAGGGGGGATTTGTATGCTTAAA
>JAQULA010000073.1 GCA_028718845.1 Candidatus Omnitrophota bacterium | reverse complement strand
GTTCACCATCCCCATGATACACCGCTTCACTACCGTTGACGGCAAACCAAACGTATTTGCCTGGAAAGGATACCGGGTATAGACTCCCTGAGAAAAAACCGCGGCATTGCGTTTATGCCGCACAAATACCCCCGGCAACAACCGGGTAATAAGACTATCGATATATTCCGACCGGCAATGCAACAGGTGCCCGTCATAGTCGAAGGTAAATCCGTCGACCATATCGGTGCGGGCCAACCCGCCGGGAACATCTTCCCGCTCATAAACCTGACAGCCGTTTCCCAGGTGATAAGCGGTACTGAGACCGGCCAGCCCCGCGCCTAAGATAACCACATGCTTGCTCATTGTTTTATTTCCAGCTTGCCTAATTTAAGGCCGTAAAGAAATAGAAATCCGATCAGAGCGCTAAAAAGGACCATCCCGGCATTGTTTGAAAACCGGTAAATAAGTGCCGAACACAGGCAAGAAATAATCGTGACCGCAACCATGGCAAATACGATCGTCGCATTGGACAAACCCGATTTCAACATGCGGAACACGAAATGATCATTACTCTTGACGAAAATCGAACGTTTTTGTTTTAAGCGCATCATAATTACAAAAAACAGGTCGAATATCGGGACCGCTAAAATAACCAGGGGAATAACCAGTCCGATCTCATGGCCGGAAGGGGCCAGGCTGAGTGAGATTGCCATAACCGCCTGGGCAAATCCTAAAAACTGGCTCCCGGCATCACCCATAAAAATTCGCGCCGGCGGCAGGTTATACCGCAGAAATGCCGTTACGGCCCCTCCCAGCACCGCGGCGACCAGCAAGACAAAATGATTGCCGGTTACCAGGGCGAACAGGAAAAAAGTGCTGATCGTGATTATCGAAACACCGCCGGCCAAGCCGTCGAGAATATCCATCAGGTTTAAGGCGTTGGCCATCACCACAATCCACAGTAAGCTCAGAAAAATATTTCCCCACCCGGAAATATAAATAATCTCCGTCCTTACTCCCCCCGCGACCATAACCAACGCGGCCAAAGTTTGCCCAATGAGTTTCTTCACCGGGGACAATTCACGCAGATCGTCATAAAGCCCGAAAACAACGACAATCCCGGAAGCCGATAGGAACAGGAAAAAATTTATCGGCTTAACCTCCAGGGGAAACACCCTTAACCCGGCCAAAGATATCGTCAGAACCCCCAGGAACATCGCCACTCCGCCAAAATAAGGAATATTACGCGCGTCAATCTTCTGGGGAGCATGCCCGGTTACATACCCGCGAGAACGGCCGAAACGTTCAAACCAGGGAACCAGTACCGAGCAAAGTACAAACGCGGCCGCGAACAAGATCACCGAGGAAAAAATCATTATCGATTAACCTTTTTCTTTATCTCAGGACAAAACCGCAGCTTATTGAAAAACCATTGAGCTTTGCCGGAAAAAATACCGGCATCAGGCGATGTCACCGCTCAATTCCACGCTGATTACGGCCATTATCGGCCCGGGGCTTGAGATAAAAACATAACCTCTTGAAATCATAGATAGTTAGCTACATCAAACGTAGCATACACTATAACAAAAAAGCCCGCTTTTGTCAATGAGAAGAAAAAAGGCCGCGGATTATATTCGCAAGCCGGAAAAAACAAAAATTAAAGAAGCAAACGCAGCAACGAGTTAGGGGCAGCCAGAAAAAAGTTGGAGGAAAACAAAATGTATCGGCAAAAAACAACAACCCAGCGGTTAAGAACTGTGCGCTGAATGAGCTTTCACTATATTTACCTTATTTTAGCTCAAAACCTTCCGGGTGCGGCCTGTGCAATTTACGTTCTTTACTTATTATTCCCTTCCGCAGCGTCCGGACTCCCCAGGGCGCGGTCAACCATTTTGACCAGATGACCAATGGATTTGACGTTTTCTTTAGAAAATTTATGTTTCTTATCGCGCGTACTCAAGCTTAACACCCCGAATATCCGGTTCTTGTCCCGGATCGGAACGATCAACGATGCTTTTAATCCCGGCACATGCATCCGCGCCTTCAGCGACGGTTCGATACAAGCATCGTCGATAAACAGGACCCGGTTTTCCTGCGCGGCCAATCCCGCCAGCCCTTCGCCAATACGCAGTTTTGTTTCTCTTACAACCCGATCGGAAAGCCCGCGGGAAAATCGGATCGATAATGTCTTCGACTGTTCATCGAAAAGCATAATCGACCCCCGTTCCGCGTTCACTCCGCTACCGGCGGTTTCGAATAATGCCCGCATCAGATTGGTAACATACCCCGGAACGGTTCCGGTCGGACGGTGATCCGCCGCGATCTCCGGTTCAGGGACTATCGCTTTTTGAGCGGCCAACTCAAGCAAACAGGCCGCCACTTCCTGAAAAAGACTGGAAAATATCCGGATAGTGTAAAAAGAATAAACCCGGATGCGCTCGATACACTCGATAACCCCGTTCATATCCAGGCCGGCATCCTTGCTCAGATTAAAATATTCCGGATAGGTACGCCGTTTTCCCAGAATAAGCGGACCGACGACGATGTACCCGTACACTCCGCCGGCACGCGCAACCCGTACCGGAATAATCACCCGGTTAATCATAAACGGACAGGTATCATAATGTATCCCGGAAAGCATATCCAGAAACGGTCCCGGTTCCCCCGGCAAATCCCGGGGAGCATCCGTATCGGAAGAAAAAAGCAGGCATTTTTTACATCGGCCAAACGCGCGGGACGAAGAAGAAATCACTTCACAACAATACGAATGCGGATTACTCAAACCGGTTAACGGCACCCCCAGGGGGTCGACGACACGAATACTCGCCCCGATTACTTCGGCAAAGTAATCCTGGATTACCTGCCATCGCCTGGAATTAACAAGTTCGACAAAAGGCAAGGTCATCACCGATCATTGCTTTTAAGCCCGAAACCGGCGGCATATTTTCGGCCGTTATCGCGTTTGATCGCGTATAATTTCATTTTATTATACAGTGTAGTCCGGTTAATCCCCAGATAGGCCGCCGCCCGGGTACAATTCCAATTTGTATGTTCCAAAGCATTAAGTACGATATCCCGTTCCGGATGCTTCAACGCATCCTTCAAGGAAAAATTACTCTTGCCGGTGTCCGGATGTTCCGGCTGATGATTGTAATTCCGGATCGAATCCGGCAGGTCCGATAGCTGAACCGTGTTATTTTTTACCAGGATACAGGCGCGTTCAATCGTATTCTCCAGCTCGCGGATATTTCCCGGCCACGGGTATTTCATCATCGCGTTCATCGCTTCTTCATTGATTTTTTCGATAAAAATACCGTTACGGGATTGTTTACGCAGCAAATTATATTTTTCCAGAAAATGATACGCCAATAACGGGATATCCCCCACCCGGTCCCGCAGGGGCGGTAAATTTATACTGATCACATTAAGGCGCCAGAACAAGTCCCCGCGAAAACTTCTCCGCTTCACCTGTTCTTCCAGGTTTTGGTTTGTCGCGGCAATCACCCGGACATCGGCTTTCAACGTCTTTATATCTCCCACCCGTTCATACAGGCCGTCTTCCAGGACGCGCAGCAGTTTAACCTGCAGATTCGGAGAACAGGTATCGATTTCATCCAGCAGCAATGTGCCGCCGTGCGCCAGCTCAAACCGCCCGGCCCGGTCCCGGATAGCACCGGTAAACGCGCCTTTGACATGACCGAACAATTCACTTTCCAAAAGCGTTTCCGGCAATGCCCCGCAGCTTATTTCGATGAACGGTTTTTCCCGGCGCAGATTATCGGCCCGATGGATCGCCTGGGCAATCATGCGTTTGCCGGTACCGCTTTCCCCGCAGATCAGTACCGTCGAAGGAGTTTCGGCAATGGCTTCCAGCATGGCGTAAATGCGCTGCATTTTTTCATCCTTGCCCAAAACCGTAAAGAATTTATCGCGTCCCGGGCTATGCGCTTTTGTTTTCGCAAGCACCCCGCCGCCGTTATCATTTGGCTGCAGATTATTATTCAATTCTATCTTTTCGATCAGGGCCTTTACCTGCGCGTCTTCAAACGGCTTGGTTATATAATCACACGCTCCCAAACGCATCGCTTCCACGGCATTCTCGATTTTTCCATAGGCGCTCATCAATACCACCTGGGTCTGCGGATAAGTTTCTTTGACTTTACGCAGCAGGTCCATACCGCCCAGCCGCGGCATTTTCACGTCCGCCATGACAATGTCGACGCTATGCCGCTGCATAATCTCCCACGCTTCCATTCCATCCTCGGCGGTGGTCACCGTGTAACCCTGATAACGCAAAAACTCCTGCAATGACTTTCGCGTCAACGGTTCGTCATCACTTATAAGAATATGCGTTTTCATGCGCTCCTCCCAGCGGAATAGCAACCGTGCATTGGGCTCCACCCTGCGGCATATTCTTCAATGCAATGGTACCGCTATAACAATTGATGATTTCTTTGGTAATCGCCAGCCCCAGGCCTTTTCCGTCCGGCTTAGTGGAAAAAAAGGGTTCGAATATTTTTTCACGTATCCCCTCGTCCACGCCTCTGCCGGTATCGACGAATTCAAAACAAAGGCTCCCGTCTTTCTCATAATCGCGGATCAGCAGTTTACCCTCTTCTCCGATCGAATCCAGCGCGTTTTTGATAATATTCTTAAACACTTGCTGTAATCCGCAATCGCGAACAAGCGGCAGAGGTTCGCTCAAGTCCAGTTCTATTTTTACCCGGCGGTAATGGGTATGCGGCTCAAAAAAAGCGACGGTTTTTCTTAATATCGAGTTGACATCGATCTGTTCCCGCGTCACCGGACTGCGGGTTTTATCCCCGGCAAAAGAAAATTCGAGCATCGAACGCACGATCCCGGCCATGCGCTTCAATCCCGACTGGATCTCCAGCAAATATTCTCTTAACGCGGAATGTTCCGGAACCTGCATCATGCATAACTGGGTATAACGTAATATACCGTCAAGCGGATTATTCAGTTCATGGGCGATCGCGGAAGTAAACTGCGTCACCGCCGTCGAATTCTTAAAACAGGCCAGCTGACGTTCCAGATGTTCGCAATAGAGCATTTTATCGATGGTCTGCGAAGCCGCGGCCGATAATGCGCTGATAAACGATAATTCTTTGATCGAGAAAGGATTTCCGTCGGTTTTTTCGGTAATATTAACCACTCCCAGTAACCGGCCGGCACTCATCAACGGCACCGATAAAAATGAATTGGTCCGGTAATTCCCGATACGGCAGCGTTCTTTTATCCGCTCCTCTTTGGAGACGTCCTCAACCAGCAACGGCCGGCGCTGCTGGGCAACCCACCCGGATATCCCCTCCCCGACGCGCAGACGCTCTCCCAGGATGGATGTTTTATGCCGGCCCCTGGCCACCCGAACCACAATATCCCGGTTGTTCTTATCAAGCAGCAGCACCGAACCGCTGTCGGATTCCAGGATATCCAGGCACTGGTTAAGCATCAGTTCAAGAAACTTTTCCATTTCCGCTCCGGGTTACTTTTTCGTGTTTAACGCTTCCAGGTTCTTCCTGGCGACTTCCATCACTTTCGTGTTGGGAAAATCGTTGATAATGCGCTGATAGGTTTCCATCGCCTTCGGCTTATTTTTCAACCGCTGTTCATAAATTTTGGCCTGGAGCATCAAGGTATCCGGGCCCAGCCGATACTGTTTATCCAATGCCCCGATATAATCCAGCGCACCCGGCCAATCACTCTGCTCGATATACGTGCGCAGCACCAGATTACGGCACAACAATGCCGCTTTTGTTTTCGGGAAACGATCGGCCATGCTTTGGAAATGTTCGATAGCCGCGGCATAGGCGCGTTTGGCGTTCGCGGGATCCCCATTCTTATGATAATAACGGGCGATATATAACGGCACGGCAAGACTTTCGCCGGTTTTATCATACTTTTTCAAAACATCCTGCAACACAACCAGCGCCTGCGCCCAATTCCCTTCTTTTTCGTAGGTTTGAGCTAATCTAAACCGAGCCATCGCCTGGATTTCAACCTTGCCCGCGGAGGAGGTTTCCAATGCCGCGTAAATTTCTCTGGCGGCATCATACGATTTCCGGACCTCATATAATTGCCCGATACGCAGTTGCGCGGTTACCGCGTAGGACGAATCCGGAGCTTTGGCGATAATATTTTCAAACAGCCGGATAACCCGGTTTACTTCGAACGGGGAAATCACCGCTTCATTCCGGACCACTTTTTCCGCCGCCCGGTTTGCCAGCCACAGCTTTCGTTCCATAGTATATTGGGAACTGCATCCCGCAGTCATTACCATGACCAAACCCAAAACAATCCACTGAACTCCTTTGTGCTTGGTAAGCTTCATTCCTGTTCCTCCTCTGCTTCCCGGCTGCGTTCCAGATAAGCAATAGTCACCGATACCGTAATGACCACGTTAATCAACAGCCCCAGCACCACCCCGGCCCCGAGCACAACAAAAAGCACCTCCGGGATCGTTTGATTCATCAACTTAAATAGGTCTGCTTTCAATAAAGCTACCGGCAAATACACCAATAGCGGCAGCAATACCAGCATAATCGCGGTAAAAAAGTTCCCGGCGATAAACTTGAAATTACGCATCAGCGCGCTTAAAAAATTTTTATTGTCGCCAATGACGATCGTCTGGGCAAAAGCGAATAAAACCTGGACCAGCCCGGACGTGACTCCGGCCGCGCAGGTACCGATAATCACCCATAAATCCTTGGCGATCCCGAGAAAATTCCTCTCCCGGGCCATAATTTTGAATAACACCTTCTGTTCCAGGGAGTAAATAATCTGGACCAGACACACCACGATAAGAGTGATAATCAGCAAATGAACAAATCTAAGCAAGGCCTGTTTTGCGCCCTGCCCTAATAAAAACGTGTTATTACGGGTTAAGGTGTACTGACGGACCGCGCTGATAGTCACCCCGGACATAAATGTTCCCAGGATAACCGCCAGTCCCATTTGCGCATAATAAAAAAACTTGGAGATAAGTAATAAATTAAACGGATAATGCAGGAACTGCTCCCCCCAAAACCGCAAGACAACCGGCGCGATATATTTAACCAACGGCGGCTGGATCAGAAAAAACAAAGCCGCGATCGTGATAATTTCCAGGCCGGTAATTATTGCAAACGGCAGAATCAACATTCGGCGGGTTCGCAACAGAAAAAAAGTCTTTTCCCAGGTCCGTTGCAGTAAACTTCCTTGTGAACGCGCATAACTAGGCATAGAGTTCCCCCTGATTACACAACATTTTTATTATCAGAATGTTAGAATAAAAAACCTGCCGGAGATGCACCGAAAAACAGCTACTGTTGAACCGGCGAAACACTTTTCCATTAGATACTGTTGATTTTTTTAAACAAACCACCCAAAAAAATAGGCTGGATAAGTATACCTGAGGCTGCACACTTTGTCAACCCTAGCCCACCCCCTCTTTTTTCCTAAAATAAAACACGCTCAGGGATGATTTCTCATCCCTGAGCGTAGGTTAATTATACCGCAACCACTGCTCTATGTCAATTTTTTTTCGAAAAACACGAATAACCCCACATTAGACACTAATCAACACAAATCCGGGCAATCAGTTCTTATGCCCGCCGCTTCCAGGCCAATCCGGCCAATACCGGTCCCAGCAACAGCATTGTTGCCGGCTCCGGAACCGGGGTGCCGTTCCCATCTTCCGGCGGCTGATAGGTCGTTCCAATCCCATCCAGAAACGCGTAACCGCCATGCCCGCCCCAACTGCAATCTGCGACATACATATCAACCGTTACATTATCCCCTACGGAAAACGCACTTAAATCATAATCCCATGTATCGGTTTTGTAATACAGCGGACTGCCCCAATACGGATAATCCGGATAATCGTTACCGGCCAATACCCAGGTAGGGTCTGAATTGTGCGCCAACGCATCCGCAAAGAAGCTTTCTACCGGAGATCCATTAACACTGACACTAATGCCGA
>JAQULA010000072.1 GCA_028718845.1 Candidatus Omnitrophota bacterium | reverse complement strand
CATATCCTTACGCACGATATGACAATCCGCCCCGATAAAATCATCCCGGGTGAACTCGGCAAAATAAGGAGTGATTTTTTTCGGCGTGAATTTATCGACCAGCGCGTTCAGCTGCGGATCGTTATACTTGACTTTACCTTCGATCCCGTCTATTCCCATCACATTGATTTTCATGATTATTCCTTCGCGTTAACAACGGTTAATGATAGCTATCATTATAAGTAAAAAGCAAAAAGGTAAAAGTAAAAAGTTCACCCAACTAAAAACTTTAACCATGAATAGTGTTTCTTTCTCCGCATAAACTTACCGCCTATACCATCTATTTATCCGGCATCTTGATCCGGGATTGCCTCCGATGTCTTTTTTACCCACAAAAAAACCTTGTCTTTGGGGCGGACAATTGCCGGTACTTTTATCGCCACGCGCTCGCCTTTTTGAGCCTGCGTTACCGAAGCGTGATCCTGCTGCATTTCTTCAACCGTTACAAAAAACGCCGCGGTTTTTTTTCCGCTAACCAGTAATGTCTGTCCAAGGACAAGCGCGTCATTGTGCAACTCCACCTCGGCGACACTGATCTGTTTGTAAAACTTTTCCACGCATCCCAGATACCGTTTTTCATGGTCGGCGGCAATGCCGCGGCTTCTCTCCGAAGCCGGCTTTCCCAAATAAAACCCGCTGGAAAAACCGCGGTTGAATACCGTTCCCAATTCTTTGCGCAGTCCAGTTTTTAACCGCCGGGTAAGCCTGCCGGCATAATAAGCGTCGATGCCCCGGCGGTAAACCGATACCGTTACCTTGACGTATTCCGGAGCGCGCCGCCGGCCTTCGATTTTAAACGCCGCGGCCCCGCTCTCAATCAATTTATCGATAAATTCCACGCTGCAAAGATCCGGCGCGCTCAAAATATAATTATTTCCCAGCACATAGTCCGCTTCACCGGAAGTATCCTTAATCGAAAATTCCCGGCGGCAATACTGGAGGCATTCCCCCCGGTTTGCCGATTTCCCCGCGGAATAACTGGAAAGGAAACACCGTCCCGATAAGCTAATGCACATCGCCCCGTGAACGAACACCTCCACTTCACAGCGGATATTTTCGGCGCGGATCGCCTTGACGATCCGGGAGATATCCGCCAAAGAACACTCGCGCGCCAGCACGATACGCTGCGCCCCGGCCTGGGCAAACCATGCCAAAGCCCGCGTATTCGCCACGCTTGCCTGGGTCGACACATGAATACGCAAACCGCGTTCTTTGGCCATCGCGAACACCGCCATGTCCCAGACAATCACGGCATCTACTTCAGCGGCTTTGGCCTGGTCCAGGATCTTCCCGGCCTTTACCAGTTCGCTATCCATGACCATCACATTCAGCGCCAGGTATCCTTTTTTGCGGTGTTGGCGTAAAAATCGCATTATCTTCGGCAATTCGAATATGTCGAAATTTTCCGCCTGATCACGCATATTCAAACCTTTAACCCCGAAGTAAACGCTGTCGGCGCCGTTTTCCACGGCAGTAACCAGCGACGGCCAGTCTCCGGCCGGAGCGGTCAATTCCGGCTTTATATTATTAATCGTGGATTTTTTCATGCGTTCACTTTAAAAATTCATTTTTCTTTTTGATTCAGCATTAAATAAGCTCGGGGCCGCACAGCGGCCTGAGCCCATTCTTTCGCGGTTAATTACATTATTCCGGCAATTTTATCGTTTAAAACTGTTTTTTAAATTGCAGCATAACTTTTTCATCGGGCTGCGGCTGCTCGGCAGTCGAGGTCGCGGCGGTATTTTGCGGGGTAACGTCTTTTTCCGCTTCGATAGAAATAGTATCGGTAAACTTATACCCCCCGCCAAGAACATGCTTAGCGGACTGTCCGGTCTGCTCCTGGACCGGTTCGAATTTATAACGCACTTCCACTTTATTGGTCAGCGATGTCGTAACTCCCACTTCCCTGGTCTGATTATCATAGCTGAACGATACGTCATTGATCCCGTATTTCTGGGCTATTTTAAGTCCGTTGCCGGCAAAGAAAAAATAATCGACGAAATCCTTGATCAGGTCGGCGGAAATCCGCCCCTGTTCCGCCGAAGTCATCCCGCCCCAGGTCTTGCCGGTGGCAATCATGATCAACAGCAACTCCTGAGATAAAGGCGGGCTGGACATCAGCAAAAGTTTCGGAGCGCCGATCGCCCCCTGCAAAATAATCGATATCGAAACGTCCCCGACCTTGGTCTCGCCCCGCAGGTTCAGTTTCGGATGTTTCAAATCGTCATCAAAAACAAGCCGGCTGGTGTTTAATTCGATAACCGCGGTCCTTCGGCCGGAAATCTTCCCTTTTTTGAACAGGATTTCTCCGTTGACCTGCGGCTCGGTTTTTATGTTCGACACGTAAAGCAGCAGCGACCCCGGGCAATTATTAGCCGTAAAACTGTTGTTGGTCAGCCTGTCGATAAAAAACGTCCCTTCCAGCGCAACGTATTGCAGCGTTCCCTGCGCATGCAAAGTCACATCGCTTACCATACCGGAAACCGAGCTCAATAACGACCGCTGGGTGAACAAATCCAGCATTTCCCGCGCGCTGACCCGTTTACAATAGAGATTGAGATCGACACTCCGCTGCCGGTAACTGCCGTAAAAAAGCACCGTATCCGAATAAGCCAGCTGCAGCCGGCCGTTATAAATATCGAGGATCATCCCGCGCAGGGCCGGAGCGGTGAACATTACGTTCAGCCGCTGTATTTTTATCACGGCATCCGGCGGCAGATTGCGCATTTTTTTAATAACAATATTATGCAGTACCAATTCCTCGGCCAAACTGCCGTCAATTTTTTCGATAACCACATCATCCGTGCCGATATACCGGCACAAGACCCGCTGAGCAATAAGACCGGAACCGTTTGTCGTGAACAAAAAGTAATAACCGATACCGGCCGCAATAACAGCGCCGACCAGCAACATGCTGATTATAAAGTAAATATTGTCTTTATGCATAATTCCCGGACACTTACCGTCGCCGCTTCTGGCCGTGGCTGCCGGCCGTCAGAGCGGCGCCCGCCTTTTCCGCGTTTTAGTTTTTGCTTCCATGTATAGTATAATATACCGCAGCGCATCCTCACAACAGGAATATTATTTACCCCGGCTTCTTCCCGGAGTTTTATCATGCAATAAACGCCTTGACTTATCCCGCACCGGTAATATACTAAAAGAGAACGAATTATGTCCAGGCACTTCGCGCCATCCAGATTCGCAAACCCGGAATTTTTTGCAAGGAGTACCGATGTATTCGTTCCCGTTTCCCGCAGTCTCGGATCTTCTCGAATCCCGGCCCACGGCAATCCTGCTGGAAAGCATTAAATATAACCGGGAAAATTTTCTCTCCTATGTTTTTGTCGACCCTTTGCGCATCATCCAATGCCATAAACCGGAGCAATTGTTATCCTGCCTGGATCAGCTGCAGCAGGAACAAGCCAGCGGCCTTTACGCGGCGGGATTTATTTCTTACGAAGCCGGGTATGCCTTGCTGGAAAAACTCCCCACCCGGAAATATTACGATTTTCCTCTGTTATGGATGGGGATTTTTGACGCTCCGTTCATCTTTGACCACCGCCGCAATCGTTTCCGGGGAAAAACCCCGCCGCCGCCCCGGACCGGTACCGGTGATTGCCGGTTAAGCCGGCTGCGCTTATCTTTGCCGCAGACGCAGTATTGCCGCACCTTCCGGAAGATACAGCGGTTTATCGAGGCCGGCGATACTTATCAGGTAAACTACACGATGAAATACCGGTTTCAGTTTCAGGGATCGCTGCCGGCACTCTACCGCGAATTGCGCGCTAAACAACCGGTAAGCTACGGGGCTTTGATTAAAACTCCGGGATTCGGCATTCTTTCGTTCTCCCCGGAACTTTTCTTCCGTCAACACGGCCGGGTAATTACCGTTCGGCCGATGAAAGGGACGGCTTTCCGCGGCACCTCCCCGCGGGAAGACGCGCGGATAAAAAAAACGCTGCGCCGCGATCCTAAAAACCGGGCGGAAAATTTGATGATCGTCGATCTGCTGCGCAACGATCTGGGGAAAATTTCCCGTACCGGCAGCGTTAAGGTGACCGACTTGTTCCGGGTGGAACAATATCCCTCCCTGTTCCAGATGACCTCGACCATCCGGAGCCGGATCAATAACAACCTTCCGCTGGCAGAGTTATTTGCCGGTTTATTCCCTTCCGGATCGGTAACCGGAGCCCCGAAAATTCGCACCATGCAGATCATCCATACTCTGGAGCCGGAGCCCCGCCGAATCTATACCGGGGCCATCGGATTACTGCTTCCCCGCCGGGACGCGGTATTCAGCATCGCGATCCGGACGCTATTGCTGCGGGGCCACCGCGGCGAATTGGGAATCGGCAGCGGAATCACCTGCGCTTCCGCCGCTGAACAGGAATACGCGGAGTGCCTGCTCAAAGCCCGGTTCCTGACCGACCCGGACTTCCGCTTGATCGAAACCATGCGCTGGACCTATCCGGCCGGCATTATCCTGCTTGCCCTGCATTTACAGCGATTACAGCGTTCCGCCCGTTTTTTCAGTTTTCCTTTTTCCCGCCGGGTTATCCTAGCGCGGCTGCGTGAAACAATTTCCGGGCTCGATCCGTCGTCCGATTATAAAATCCGCCTGCTGCTTTCGACGGACGGGAAGGTATCCTTAAAAGCGACTTCACTGCCGCACTCTCCGGCCCCGGTCGGCGCCCGGATCATTCTTTCGCCCCACCGCACGCAATCGAACGATATTTTCCTCCGGCACAAAACCACCCGGCGCTATTTATACGACCGGGAACATGAAAAATATCTACGCCGGGGGTTTTTTGACGTGCTTTTCCGGAATGAACATAACGCGATCACGGAAGGAGCGATTTCCAATATCGTTATTCGACAAGGGGATTATTTTTTCACGCCGCCGATTTCCTGCGGCGTACTGCCCGGGGTATACCGCGAACATCTTTTACAGATATGGCCGGGGAAAATCCGGGAAAAGATCCTGCGGATTGAAGATCTTAAAACAGCACAGGCGCTTTATTGCGTTAACGCCGTGCGCGGGATGGTGCCGGTAACCCTTTTCCAACCCCGGCTTCCCGGATCATGATTTCACCATCTGCACCAGAAACCGGTGAATCCCCAACTCCTTATTATCGATGTAAAACTTCACCAGGTACTCCCCCTGCTCCTCATAACGGACATTGACGAATTGCCCGATAAAACCGAAATTGCGCCGGGGATCAACCTTTATTTCCTGAATAATCGTTGCCGCTTTTTTCTGGTCCTTGTCGCTGCGGACTATTTCACAGGTAAATTTATCGCCGTTATTAACTCCGGAGATATTCGCCACGACAAACATCAGCGGATGCTGCGCGGGCAACACGCGCACGTTAATGTTCTCAAATATTCCATTCAGGCTCAGCTTACCCTCGCGGCTCACCGAAGCATAATCGCATAAAAACGAAAAATTCAATCGCGCACTCAATACGCTCATCGCCTGGATCCTTTCTGGTTTACCCGATCGGGGCTCCGCAAATTTACCAACATTTCCCGATCGCGGTTAATAACGTTATTGTACCCGGCGCGGCGAAAAAAGTCTACGGCAAAATATCCGGCTACACTGACGATTGGAAGAACAGTTCCGGGAATGCGCTGATTTCCTGCGGCGTACTCCGCGGCCCGGCATCCGGAACCCCGTCGGCCGATTCGATCCCCGGAACCGGCTCAAAATCGACACGGACGAAAACAATGTCCGCATGGAAATCATAAGCGATTCCTTTGCGCGTTATCGTCAGTTCACGGCTTTTTTCCATTTCCCCGATCCAGCGTTCCAAAGAAGCATTATTCCCGGTCCGCACCAGTTCCGTATAAAACGACAGGTACCCGTGCCGGCGCAGATAACGCATCGTCTCCTTGAAAAGTATTTTTCCCAGTCCCCGGTTATGCAAATCCGGCCGCACGCCCATTGCCAATATTACCGCTTCCTCGGAGTCGATCCCGTCACATACCACGGATATACCGACGACATTATTGTTCTGCCGCAGCAGGATAAACCCGGACGAAGGGCTTTCCTTAAACGCATAGCTCAACAAATTTATTCCATACATTGTATCCAAAAATCCCAGTTCCCCGAGTAAAGAAAGCGCCTGGGTGCGATACGGTTCAAGTTCGGCCCGCGAAATTACCAAAACCGAAACCGGATCATATCTCCGGAAATGCGGATCGCGATCGGCGAATAGAAAACTCTGGCGGATTGCGGATGACTGGAGTGAAAGTGCCGGGCTCATGCAGTCAATGAGCACGCCCGGCGGCGGTTCGGCCGGTGCAGACAATATCGTACCGGCAATAAAGCCGCTCAAAACAATACCTGCCGTAAACCATGCGTACTTTGCCATAACATTACCCGATAAAAAAGCCCCGGACATAAAGACAACAAAGTGTACCACGGAAAAGCGCGCCACGCAAGAAAAGGCGCCCCGGCGGGTACCGATAACCCCCAAGCTACTTTTTCAGGCGGGCATCGATCGTGGCATTACGGCACTGATGCACATACCGCGTGATAATATTCTTGGTCTCCGGATCAAGCCCGACAAATTTAAACCGGGTTTCATAGAGCATTTCCTGCCCGCTGTCCCCCACCACCCCGATCAGATACGAATCGATAACCTCGGCCTGCATTTCAACCGTTTTTTTCTCGCCGGGAAGCGTGATCTTCAGCGGCAACTGTTCATTAAGCGTGAGCCGTTTGTTCAAAAAAACCTTGATCCCGCCGGCACTGATATCGCGGGTTTTGGTACGGATAACCGCTTCCGCCCCGGAGTCCGCGGGCACGAACTCAACTTCAATCAGATCCTCAATCCTTTTATACACTCTTTTCTGTTCCACGAGAGCTCCTTCCTTTTCCGGTAACGATTACGTTAACAATGCTTTTTCCTTCACCTTTACCGCCGCGGCGTCCCCGCATAAACGCTGAATAATAGCCGCGGCAAACAAAAATGCCGTACCCGGTCCGGCCGAGGTAATAATATTCCCATCCACCACCACGCTGTCCCGGACATAAGTCGTTTCACGGCCGAATTGCGTCTCCATCCCCGGGTAACAGGTTGCCCGCTTTCCGTTCAGGATTCCCGCCGGGGACAGGACACAGGCCGGAGCCGCGCAGATTGCCGCGATAATTTTCCCTTGCCGGACACACTGCGCCAACAACGAATTCACCGGTTCCGCCGCGGCCAGATTTTCCGCGCCCGGCATCCCCCCCGGCAACACAAAAACATCCGGCAAACCCGGGAAATCGGCAATGGCGATATCCGCCCGTACCGGGATTTTTCGCGACCCGGTCACCAGCAGTTTATCGGTCAATGCCGCGGTAATTACTTCGATACCGGCACGGCGCAGCATATCGATGCTGATCACCGCTTCCATTTCCTCAAAACCTTCGGCTAAGGCAACCAGCGCTTTTTTCTTTATCATAGCCTGTTCCTAATCACGTTATCCTCCGCCCGCCATAATGCCTGGCGGATTATCCCGATAAGATTGTAACAAAAAAACCCTGATTTGTCCAAACCGGACATACCGCATCAGCGCAGGGAAAAAACCACCGCGACCCGCATGGTTACACGGTTCGCGGAAATATCCGGCGGGATCGGCAAAAACGGAGAGGCCCGCTTCACCGTCGCGATCGCCTCAGCATCAAGCAGGTTGGAGGCCGAAGACCGCAGGAGAGCAATCTCTCCGGCGGCGCCATCGCGATTGACCGTGAAAACAACTTCGATCGTTCCTTCCCGGTGCTGTTGCCGGGCGGATTCCGGATAACGGCGGAATTGTTCGATGCGCTGTTTAACCGTATCCTGATAACGCAGCATCGCGGCTTCCGCGGGATCGGTTGAATGTACTTCCCGGAGTAATTCGGGGCTCGGCGGGACCGAAACCGCCGCCGGAGCATCCAACGGCCGCTCCGGTTCG